>DCYR01000022.1 GCA_002331495.1 Patescibacteria group bacterium UBA2105
TTGCCAACGTGGTCATGATTCCTCGGGCATTCTTGTCGGTCACATCGATATTTTCGCGTGCTTCAGTAAAGATGATCGTTGGTTCAAACTGGGGAGCGACGTTCGGTGCAGTGTTGAGTTGGTACGCGTAGAAAACGCCCATGGCAAGCACGGAACCGATAACCAGGAACAATATGATCAGGGCAACGAGGTAGGTGGTTTTCCACGGCTCTCGTTTGCCTTGAGCGTAATCGGCTGACGTGCGTTCATCTCGATCGGCCTCGAGCGCGGCAATGCGTGTCATAGATATCTTCTTGTTGCGAACAAGATGTTGTACGTCATCTTTGAACGTGTGAACGACTGCTTCGTTCTTCTTCTGCGAAGATCCGATAGGATTGCCCGAGGCATTATCAGTGGACTCGCGCTCGCGAGTCCCACCTTGTGCAGTAAGAGGTTTGGTTAACTTCGAGGCCTTCCGGGGTTCGATATTTTTTGACATGTCGCCACGATACGTGCGCATCAATGCCTTGCGTAAGGCTCCCTTAACCACTCGAGGCGGATTTTCTTGTGAGGAATCGCCTCGTGGAGAAGCATTAGTGTTCTCGTCTTGTGGAGTTTCGTTCTGGTTTTGGTCCTTTGGCATGGTTGTCGTTTGGTTTCGCTGGTGCAGCCCCCTTGTTTGTCGCGAAGTTCGGGTCAACATCCTTGATAGAGAGGTTGATACGTTCCTTCTCGTCAATCTCCTTGATTATAACAGGAACGCGTTCCCCCTCTGATACCACATCAGTAACCTTGTTGATGCGAAATGGAGCCAACTCTGAGATATGCACAAGACCTTCTGCATTCGGACCGATCTTCACAAAGGCGCCGAAATCCATAATACGTGTCACTTCTCCCTCAAAACGCTCCCCGGCTTCGTATTCGTGCGTGAGGTCCTTGATCATCTTAGCGGCAGCCTCTGCCGTGCCATTTTGTCCGGTTACATAGACGGTCCCGTCGTCTTCGATGTTAATTTCGGTACAGCCGGTCGCCTCCTTTATTCCGTTGATGGTTTTACCTCCCGGGCCAATGACTAGCCCGATTTGGTCTTCCTTGATAGTAAGCGAGATAATCTTTGGTGCACGCGGGTTAATGTCAGCACGGGGCTCAGGAATTGCCTTAAGCATTACGTCCATAATCTCAGCGCGTGCTTTTTTTGCTTGTGTGAAGGCCTCCATGAGCACTGGCACCGGAACGCCCGATACCTTAACGTCCATCTGTACCGCAGTGACACCTTCGGATGTTCCGGCAACCTTAAAGTCCATATCACCAAAGTGGTCCTCTGGACCCTGGATGTCAGTGAGTATTTTGTAGTTGCCGCTATCGTCGCTCATCATGCCCATCGCAATTCCTGCTACCGGACGCGTAATAGGGACTCCTGCATCCATCAACGCCAAGGTTGAGCCACATACACTAGCTTGCGAACTCGAGCCGTTACTTGCCATGGTCTCAGACACAATTCTGATAGTATACGGAAACTCTTCTTTGCCTGGCAACACTGGCTCAAGAGCCTTTTCCGCCAGCGCCCCATGGCCGATCATACGTCGGTTGAAACCACCCACACGACCCGTTTCTCCAACAGAGAATGGTGGGAAATTGTAATGGTGCATGTAGCGCTTGCGCGAGTCTTGCGACTCAATTGTGTCAATAAGCTGTGCATCCTCCGGCCCCCCGAGGGTAAGCGCTGAAAGCACATGTGTGCCGCCACGGTAGAAAATTCCGGTTCCGTGAATAAGGTCTGAGACACCGCCAGCTTGTGCATACAAAGGCCGAATCTCGTCCATCGCGCGCCCATCTTGGCGACGATTGTTTTCAAGTGCCTCAACGTGCACGAGTTCGTCCACTTTTTCTTCAAAGTAATCTCCGGCGTCGGACACTTCTTCCGGCAGTTGCTCTTTCGCGAGTGCCATCCATACGGTCTTAAGGGCGTATGCCCCTGCTTTCCCGAACACATACTCGCTCATCTTTGGTGCAATGTGTTCTTCAAAAAGTTTTTTAACAGCATCGCTTGTCTCGCGTGAAGGGATATCCTGCTTTTCCTTCCCGATTTCGTTAATAATTGATTGCTGCCATGCTTGGAGTTCATTATGAACCCCAACTGCACGCTCCATCCCCTCTCCCAAGCGCTCCTCAGGCACTTCCTTTGCGCCAACTTCAATCATATTGATGTTTCCGTCCTTACCACATGCGAGCAGGTCGAGTGTTTCCACCTCCTCAGTTCGTTGTGTGTACGTGGGATTGATGATGAACTCATCCTCGCCGTTTATCTGGCCGATACGCACCGCACTTACCGGTCCTCCCCACGGGATGTCTGAGGTACCAAGCGCAAGTGACGCGCCGATGACACCGAGCACGTCCGGATCCTCGTCTTCGATTGCAAGTACGGTGATAATAACCTGTACATCTCTGCGCAGCGAATGATCAAACAGTGGCCGAATAGTTCGATCTACTACGCGAGCCGATAGTACCGCTTCCTCTGAAGGCCTCCCCTCGCGTCTCTGGAAACGACTTCCGAGAATTGCGCCTGCTGCGTAGAATTTTTCTTCAAACTCAACTGAAAGTGGAAAGTAGTCGAGACCTTCTCGTTCCCCTCCCATCACAGCGGTTGCAAGTACTGCGGTGTTGCCGTAGCGTAAAATAACCGAGCCGCTTGCCTGGTCTGATAAATCAGTAAACTGAGCGGTAAGTGTCTTACCTCCAACTTCAATAGAATATTCTTTTTTCTGCATTTCTCTTAAATGAGTGATGCTCAGATTGCAGTACTACACACTGTCTTGCCCTACGTGTGTATCACTGTAAATCTGAACACCACAATTTATTGATAACTACACCGCACTCTACCAGAGTTTTCCATGAACTCAAACTTTGTTAGACTCGGTAAATGAAACAAATTCTCTACATACACGGGGGCGAGTCATTCCTAGATCGGGAGGAAATGATGCGCTGTATAGAAAAGTGGGAAATCGACAACCCCTTCGAGAAACAGGCGCAGCGAAAGTGGCGCGAGAGTGTTCGCGAGGAACTACAAGAGACACACGTCCTTGCTGACCCAAGGATGCCCAATTCGATGAATGCACACTATGAAGAGTGGGCCATGTGGTTTGAAAAGTACGTACCATTTCTCCAAGACGGTGTCATTCTAATCGGGCATTCGCTTGGCGCAAATTTTCTTGCCAAGTATCTGAGTGAAAATACCTTGCCAGTTGGAATTGAGCAGTTGCACCTTGTGGCAGGGTGTTTTGGCGAGGGTGACTTTACGCTATTTGAGTCGCTTAAAAATATTGAAAAACAGGTACAGCACATTTTTATTTACCATTCACGCGATGACGACATTGTTAGCTTTGCCGACGCGGAGAAGTTTAAACAAGCATTGCCAAGTGCTGAACTCATTGAGTTCAAAAACAGAGGACATTTCTTTGCGCAGGAGGAATTTCCAGAACTCGTCGAGAAAATACGTGGATAGCCTTTAAGCCATTCCTTTTTGTGCGGTAGGATAGAGACAGAACTAGATCATTAGTTCGCTGATGTTAACTCCAGATACATAGGAGGAGTCAATGTGCGGTATTGCAGGTATCTGCTACAGCAAAGACGCCGCTATACTCATTGCCCGCATGCTGCACGCACTGCAGCATCGCGGGCAGGAGGCGGCGGGGGCCGTTTCCCGAGAAATATCGAAGAACGGAATCCATTTCTACGAGCATCGTGCCCCGGGTCTTGTCGGGGACACGCTTGCACGTGAAGAAGTCACCAGACAGCTTCATGGTGATGCAGCTCTTGGTCACGTTCGGTACTCAACCGCCGGACCAAAACACACCGCCCACGCTTCGCAGGTCGCTGACGCACAACCCCTGCTTCGTGAAGGGGTCGCCCTTGTGCACAATGGTAACCTCACCAACCACCTCATACTTCGGAAGGAGCTCGAGGGGCAAGGTGCCCGCTTCCAAACAAAAGTAGACTCGGAGGTGATCCTGAAGCTCATCGGTCGCGGAGAGGCCGATACACTCACCAATCGAGTTTGTGATGCGCTTACGCGAATCGAGGGAGCGTTTGCGCTCATTATTCTGTCGAAGAAGAAACTCATCGGAATTCGTGACCCGCTGGGAATCCGCCCTCTGGTATTGGGTCGCGTTGGCGACGGGTATGCGTTTGCGTCCGAGACGTGCGCCTTTGACATCGTCAGGGGAGAAGTTGTCGACGAGGTGGCTCCGGGTGAGATGGTGGTCATCGAGGACAACGAGGTGCGGCGTATCAACTATGCGTCAGTGACCCCCGAGAGACCGTCGCGACCGTGCATCTTCGAGTACATATATTTCTCTCGCCCCGACAGCGAGTGGGGCGACAAGAATATGTATCTCGCACGTTCGCGACTTGGGAAGCAGTTGGCTCGAGAAGAGATAGCGCGAGGCACAGATCTCGACCTTTTCGGTGACGACACGATCGTCGTTCCGGTGCTCGACTCCGGCCTACCAGCGGCAATTGGGTACGCACATCAAGCGCATCTGCGGTTCTCGCCCGCGCTTGTGCGTAACCACTACGCAGTGGGGCGTTCGTTCATCGAGCCAACGCAGTTTCTGCGTGATCTCAAGGTTCTGCTCAAGCACAACGCCAACAAGGCGCTGGTGCGAGGGATGCGCGTGATCCTCATTGACGACAGCGCGGTGCGTGGCACAACGTCTCGGCTTATCGTTGAAATGATACGGTCGGCCGGTGCGCGCGAAGTGCACCTGCGTATCGCAAGTGCCCCGATTACCCACGCGTGCTTCCACGGCATCGACACAAACAGGGGTGAACTACTTGCCGCTGGGTGTGAAGATCTTGAAGAAGCAAACGAACGTCTTCGTAAGGCAAGCGGCGCCGACTCGGTCGCTTACTTGTCTCACGCAAACATGGTTCGCGCAGTACGGTGCTCGTCGCAGTGTGACGCGTGCTTCTCGGGGGACTACCCGACTCCCCTTACTGACTTGCAGACATGACAACGCGAAAACGGGCGATCTCTTTGGTCGCCCGTTCTCCTTTTTCTCTACTCCCCGATGCCTGGAATTTTCCAACCGCGATACGAGATGAGATACTTTTTTGGATCGTCGTCCATATCGGTGAAGTCATCACAAGCTTCACGCAACTTTGACGAAGAAGACTTTCCAAACGAAATTACCTCAACCTGGCATCCTTCGTGGAGTTGGAGGTATTCTACGAGTGGAGCAAAATCCCCATCTCCGGTTGCAAGAACTACAGCATCAAGTTTTGGTGCCATGGTCACGGCGTCGATCGCCATGCCGACATCCCAGTCTGCCTTTTTTGCCCCCCCGAAAAAGACCTGCAAGTCTTTTGTACGGATTTCGATACCAAGCTTCTGCATCGCTTCGAAGAAGCTCTGCTCCTCTCCTGATTCGGTTGTAACCACATAGGCACGCGCACGCACTAACTGGCGACCAGCGACACATTCTTTCAATACGTTTCCGAAGTTTACTTTTGCTTTGTAGAGATTCTTCGCACTGTGGTAGAGGTTCTGAGTGTCGATGAACACACCGACACGTTGTTCTTTGTGTTTAATAACTGACATATAAATTTGTCGTAAGAAAAATTATGTCTGTAAGAAATTCGACCTGCGCTCATGATACACGACGACAGCGGGCTAAAGCAAAAGTGCCCGCACGGGCACTTTTGCTAGTGTAGGTTTTTTGAAAAATTATTTCTTCAATCCGAGCGCCTTTACAAGTTTGTTGTATGCTTTCGTGTCCTTCCCTTCTAAGTACTTGAGGTGCTTGCGACGATTCGCAACCATCTGCAACAGACCGCGACGTGAGTGGTTGTCTTTCTGGTTTTTCTTCAAGTGCGCTGAAAGTTCGTCAATGCGCTTGCTCAAAACAGCTACCTGAGCCTCAGGTGAACCAGTGTCTTCTTCGTGTCGCTGCCCTTTCTTGAGAGCGTTAGCTTTTTGTCGTTTTGTAAGCATGATGTACACAAAATATGCCCGGGGCTGTTGCACTAGACAACACATCCGGACGTGATGCAAATATAGCACACTTTGGGTCTATTGGCAAGTCATCTGCTAGGGTCTAGGCATTGTGCGACACGCCCCCGCACCTGTTGTTCCAAACGTATCGAATGTGCACGCAAGACTGCATGGAACAACAGGTGTAGGGGCACGCGTGATAAACTTAAGAGTCATGAGCTCTGTCGTTGAATATAAGAAGCAAGAATTCCTCGAATATCTAGAAATTGAGCGTGGCCGCGCAGTAAAAACAGTCGAAAACTACGACCGCTACCTCGCACGATTCTTCAAGCACTCGAGGGTGAAACACCCGAAAGACATTACCGAAACAAAAGTGCGTGAATTTCGCATGTGGTTGAATCGCCAAACTACTCAAAGGGGTGAAACGCTCAAAAGGAGAACGCAAAACTACTACCTCATCGCCATTCGTGCTTTTTTGAAGTTTTTGCGCAAGCGTGGAGTCACTAGTCTCTCCCCCGAGCGTATTGAATTGGCGAAGGTTCCACAGCGTGACCTCGACTTAATCACTCGAGCAGAACTGAACCGCTTACTCGCAGCCCCCATGAAGGCACACAGGGATGGTGAAACGGAGAATGACAAGA
Organism: Patescibacteria group bacterium UBA2105; assembly: GCA_002331495.1. GTDB lineage: Bacteria > Patescibacteriota > Minisyncoccia > Phycocordibacterales > UBA2100 > UBA2100. Next base: position 6,613 of record DCYR01000022.1, read on the forward strand.
TTCGAGCACTCCGCGACAACGCGATCTTGCAACTTTTGTTCTCGACCGGTCTTCGTGTGTCGGAACTTGTTTCACTCGAC
>DCYR01000013.1 GCA_002331495.1 Patescibacteria group bacterium UBA2105
CAAAGGAATTGAGTCGGTCATCAGAGCAGTGAAGACGAAAGATTTTGTGCGCGTGCGTATTGGCGTAGCACCAACAACGCCGAGCGGAAAGATAAAAAAACCTCAGGGCGAGAAAAAAATACACGATTTTATCCTTGGCGAGTTCACTAAGAAGGAGCAAGAGACACTTAAAAAAATTTTCAAGATAATTACGGCTGCAGTTGAGTCAATAATTGTAGATGGTCGTGTCAAGGCGATGAATCAGTTTAACTGAATCTTCGCAGATGAAAGGGGAACTTCCCAGAAACATGAAATAAAACTGTTACAAAACACAACACAAAACTCCCCCAAGGGGAGTTTTGTGTTGAGTGTAAACTGGTTCTCGTCTTACGCTTCCTTCTTTTCTCCTGCGAATGAGAGAGTCATTTTATGATCTTCTGGATCGAAGAGCGTGATGATGAACGGGTAGAGACTACCCAGGCTCAACTGTTCGCGAAGCTGCTCTGAGCCACCAAACTCGGATACGTGCACCAGACCGGCGACCCCTTCCTCGATTGACGCAAGCGCTCCATGCTTATTGTGCTTTATGATGACTGCGTCGACCTTGTCGCCCTTCTTGTACTTTTTGGCGGCTGATTTCCACGGGTCTTTGGTGAGTGCTTTAATTGAGAGAGAAACCTTGCCGTCTTTGACTTCAACAACTTGAACGCGAACCTTTTCGCCTATTTTATAGCGGCTCTTGGGGTCTTCTACGAGCGCCCAGTCCATCTCTGAAATGTGCACAAGACCCTCAAGACCATCTTCAAGCTTTACGAATACGCCAAAGTCGGTCGCCCCGGTTACTTCACCGTCATGAGCGTCGCCAACCCGGTACTTATCTACCATCTCGGCCTTCTCTTCTGAGTCAATGCCCTTTTCGGTGAAGATAAGTTTTTGTTCTTTTGCATCTGCGGTGATGACCTGAAGAGTAAGTTTCTTATCTACAAGCTGTTTCAGTTCTGCAAAGATTTTGTCTTTGTCGCCGTCAGGCACTCGAGGGTAGTTCTCGGTTGAAAGTTGCGAAGCGGGAAGAAACCCCTGGATACCTTGCCACTCAATGATGAGACCGCCTTTGTTTGCGTCCTTAACGGTAAGTTCAAGAGGAGTCTTGTTCTTGAGTGCGTCTTCGGCCTCACCCCATACGAGTGCTTGGCGCGCCTCGCGAAGCGATACTTCTATGTATCCATCAGGATTTTCAGTGCTCACCACTTTAGCGGCGACCATGTCTCCCGGGTTTACGTTCTTTAATATGTCGCGCGCTGAGAGGTACTCACGCCCATAAATAATGCCGGCACCAAACGGGTGAAGATCAATATAGATACGTCCGCGGTCGATGTCTACTACTGGACCTTCCACGATGTCTCCGATCTCAGGACTTGCGACAATGTCAGGCAAGAGAGCCGCCATTGGCGAGTCTTTTTTGCTACGAGGCTCCAGGTCTTCTACCTGGGCAGACAAGTCCTGGACCTCATTTTCTACTGCTGCTGTACTCATTGTTAATTTAAAGTTTGCGGCATGTGCTGTGCACCTAAGGTCTCGATAGTGTTCCCGTGCGCAGGGGTTACTATGCAGCAAAAGCTAGTACGAGCTGGAGCCCATACTGGCAGCGCTCGCTCGGTCATGAACAATATCTTGCTCGCGACACTCGCTCGCTGGCTAATAAAAAGTGCCTCAAAAAGGCACCAACACTATACCTGGTTTTGGTGTTTTATCAATACTGGGTCTCTATTACATCCTTTTTTAGGAGGCCTGAATCTTAAAATACAAAGCGTTTCGTGCTATAATACAATTCTAGTCCGCATCTTTCGCAATGCGGATTTACTACGGATACTTATGATAATCACACACCATAAAGGAGAGTTTATTAAAGTCACGCTTGGTGACACGGTGTTGGCTTTCAATCCTATCTCGAAGAAATCAAAAATATCACCGGCACGTTTTGGAGCAGATATCGCTCTCGTGTCTCTCAATGATGCAGACTTCAACGGCATCGACGAAGTATCTCGCAATGCGAAAGACCAGTTCGTGGTACAAGGCCCGGGGGAATATGAGATTCAAGGCGTGTTTGTGAATGGTTTTCCGTCAAAATCAGAATACAGCAAAGACGCGACTATAAATACAATATACGCGGTACGTCTTGAGGAAATGAACCTCTTGTTCCTGGGGGCTTTATCTGAGAAGAAACCAAACCTTTCTATTATTGAAGATATGGACAGTGTCGATGTCCTCTTTGTACCAATTGGAGGCAAGGGAGTGCTTGGAGCAGCCGACGCACACTCGCTCGCTGTTGCTCTTGAGGCTAAAATAATCATTCCTATTCACTACGATGGTTTGGGAGAGACCGGGGCGCTAAAAGCATTCTTGAAAGAAGCGGGAGCAGAAGACGTGAGGCCGGTAGACAAGCTCACCATTAAGAAGAAAGACCTAGAGAACAAATCTGGCGAAGTCGTGGTCTTGAAGTCATAATATAGTGAATATGAAGTTTATTGACGAAATGCGAGAACGACCCGAAGATGAACGCCTGGCGTTCGCTGCTCTGAGTGCCGGAGCGGTTGCGCTCATATTGTTTCTTATATGGGGAATCACGTCTTTCCGCAGTGTCGACAATACGGCTCGCATTGAAATTGTCGAACAGGCGGCTTCGGTGAACGACTCTTTCCAAGAGGCACGAAACGAATTTTCGGGCGCGGTGGACGAACTTTCGTTTCAATACCAACAGCTCCAGCGTGCCCTTGAAGAAGCAGGGGTAGCACCAAAGGAGCAAGGGACAAACGCAGTCGAACTAACCACCGATGGGCAGGGGAATGTACAAGTCGACAGCATTATCATAAATGCTGAATAGCATAATTCAGGATACTAGAATTAAACTATGGTAGCCAAGAAGAAACCAGCACAAGGTGAGGAGGGGTCATCACAACGAGACACTAAGGGGGTAGTGAATCAGGGCATCTCTAGCGAAATGCGCGAGGCGTATCTTAATTACGCGATGTCGGTCATTACCTCGCGGGCGTTGCCGGACGTGCGAGACGGGCTCAAGCCGGTGCATCGCCGTATACTTTTTGCGATGCATAATTCGGGGTTGTCTCCTTCATCGAAGACAAAGAAGTCGGCAACCGTTGTTGGAGATGTTATTGGAAAGTATCACCCGCATGGTGATACCGCGGTATATGACTCCATGGTAAATCTTGCGCAAGATTTTACGATGCGGTACCCACTAGTTATCGGCCAGGGAAACTTCGGTTCGATTGATGGAGACCCTGCAGCTGCGTATCGATATACTGAGGCTAAGATGTCACATGTGGCAATTGAGTTGCTTCGTGATCTTGGCAAAAACACCGTCGACTTTCGTCCAAATTTCGATAACACCCACAAAGAACCTGTCGTACTTCCGGCATCAGTGCCGAACCTTCTACTAAATGGAACACTTGGTATTGCAGTGGGTATGGCAACAAACATACCTCCACATAATTTCCGCGAGGTAGCTGATGCCGTGGTACACCTCATCGATAATCCTAAGAGCACAACGGAAGACCTCTTGAAATTTGTTCAGGGCCCAGACTTTCCAACAGGATGCATAGCATTCAATCAGAAAGACATAACACGGGCGTATGCTACAGGACGTGGGGGTGTTGTAGTGCGTGGAGAGGCAGAAATCGTGGAAGACAAACGGGGTACTTTCCAGATAGTTATTACTTCAATTCCGTACCGCGTAAATAAGGCAAATCTTATTACCAAAATTGCAGATCTCGTGCATGCAAAGAAGTTGGAGGGCGTTAAGGGGCTGCGCGACGAGTCAACCACAGATATTCGTGTTGTTATCGACCTGAAGGGAACTGCACATCCTCAGTCCGTACTTAACTATTTGTATAAACACACACAGCTAGAAGACACCTTCCACTATAACCTTGTAGCGCTAGTAGACGGCGTGCCCAAAACCCTTTCACTGAAGGCCATGCTCGAGTCATATATTGCGCATCGAGTTGAGGTGGTAACACGGCGAACACAATTCGACCTAGATAAAGCTAAGGCGCGAGAGCACATTCTTCTTGGCCTCAAGAAAGCACTCGATAATATCGACAAAGTAATAGCACTCATCAAAAAGAGTAAGGACGTACCAACTGCACACGCCGCTCTTATGAAAACATTCAAGTTCTCGGACGTTCAAGCAACTGCCATCCTCGATATGCGCTTGCAGAAACTTGCTAACCTTGAACGCAAGAAAATTGATGATGAACTCAAAGAACTCAAAATCCTTATTAAAGAACTCGAGAGTCTCTTAAAGAGCGAGGCAAAACTCAAGACGGTTATAAAGACAGAACTTAAGGAAGTAGCGGGACGTCTGGGTGATGAGAGACGCACTAAAATAATGAAACGAGGCACGAAGGACTTCTCGATGGAAGACATAATCCCAGATGATGAATACGCCCTGGTGTTAACCAAAGGCGGTTACATTAAGCGCACCAACCCCAGTGAGTATCGTCGACAGCGACGCGGCGGGGTTGGAGTGATTGACATGAACACCAAGGAGGAAGATGTGGTAACGTCATTTCTCACTGCAGGAGCTCACTCTGACCTCTTGTTCTTCACGGATAAGGGCAAGGTGTATCAGACAAAAATGTATGAGATTCCGGAGGGGAAGCGTTCAACGAAGGGAAAGTCGATCATGAACTTTTTGCAGCTTGAGCAAGACGAAAGCGTAACCTCCATTCTTCCGATGCCTAAGGATGTAAAAAAGGGAGACGAGCTCTCGCTCTTAATGGTTACCCTCGAAGGTACTGTAAAGAAAACCTCGGCTGAGCAGTTCCACGAAGTACGTCGCAGTGGACTCATTGCAATCAAATTAAAAGGTAAAGATAGGCTCATTTCTTCGCATTTTCTCAACAAAGGTGATGACGTGGTTCTGGTTACAAGGAATGGACAAGCCATCAGGTTTAAAGAGAGTGATGTGCGAGAAATGGGCCGCACTGCTGCCGGAGTGCGGGGCATAAAATTGGGAAAAGGCGACGTGGTTGTTGGCACTGGAGTGGTTGAAAAGGACTCGAAAGGTAAAGCATTGTTTGTGCTCTCAAGCACTGGCTACGGGAAGAAAACCCAAATGCGCGAGTACAAGGTACAAAAACGTGCCGGCTCAGGGATTAAGACTTCGCAAGTAACAGCAAAGACCAAGGAAATAATAGGTGCCGAGGTTATCTCCCGAGAAGGAGGAGAACTTGTGGCCATATCTAAAAAAGGTCAAGTAATCCGGACGAGTCTCAATGAAGTAAAGCTGCAGGGCCGACAAACCCAGGGAGTTCGCATCATGAAGCTGCGCGCCGGGGATTCAATTGCGTCGGCCGTCACTCTCTCCGGAGAATCTGGCACTGCTGGGGAATAACTCACTCACCTGTGGACTCATACGCTATAATGTAACTATAGATATACGATATGAATCATCCGTCGCGGCAACACTCCGCAAGTGTAAATATTGGTGGGAAAGAAGTAAACATAAACGTGCATTTGGGGGCTTCGAAGTCACCGGGGCCAATGCATTTGGCGGGAGACGAGCGTTTGCCCGATGGTGTTGCACAAGTTAAGACAGAACAAGAGTTGCACTTGGCGTCGATGGGGCAAGACAATGCAGCTTTTTCTAATCCTAGTCAAAATGTGCATCGGATTGGATTCAAAGAGGGAATGAAAATAGCTGACTTCGGGGCGGGGTCTGGGTCCTACGTCATGGCCTTGGCGGGTGTAGTTGGACCTTCAGGAGTAGTATACGCCGTGGATGTCCAACGTGAATTGCTCACGCGGCTGCAAAACAATGCGGTGCAAGGAGGGTACGACAACGTGGAAATCATTTGGGGAGACATAGAAACTCCTGGTGGAGTAGGTCTGAGGGATGAGTACCTCGACGGTGTCGTGATAGCGAACACTCTATTTCAGGTGGATGACAAGATAAACACTATAAAAGAAGCCTGGCGTGTGCTGCGGCCTGGGGGTACATTAGTGGTCATTGATTGGCTGGATTCATTTGGTGGTCTCGGACCACCTCAAAATGCTGTCGTGACACAAGCAGAGACAACAGTACTGTGTACTGACAATGGGTATGCTTTCAAGAAGGATATTGATGCGGGTAAACACCACTACGGTCTCGTGTTTATCAAGATGATGGAAGGAGAAACAAGTGACCAGGTGATTGCCCATGCCCACGAAACTGAAAAAAGTTTTATAGAACGAACAATTGCCCAGGAGTTAATATAGGTTATATGGCCGAAAAACGCAGCACATTTCAGATAATCATTTTCGGAGTATTTGTATTCTTTATCATTATTGCGGTGTTTGTATTTGCCGGGCTCTCTGGTGATGATGGCGGACGAGATATAGGGGTCGTGAAAATGTGGGGGTCATTTGACCAGGACCTGATGGATGCATATTTGCGACGATTAAGTGAACAAGACTCTCAAGCAGGTAACATAGATTATGAGGAAATCCCCGAAGAACTTTTCCAATCGAAACTAGTCGAGGCGCTGGCAAATGGGAACGGCCCAGATTTGTTTATTCTCGATCAGTCAAATCTTTTACGGCATTGGGAGAAGGTGCAGCCATTTGCATACGAGAGCTCTATGGACCGACGTCAGTTCAAGAATGCATTTATAGACGAGGCAGAGATGTTTTTGAGTGAAGCAGGTATCCGAGCATTGCCGTTCTCTGTTGACCCATTGGTACTCTACTGGAACCGAGATATGTTCGCAGAGGCGGGATTTGCAAACCCCCCCGCGTTTTGGGACGAGCTTTTTTTGCTTGCTGAGCGTATCACAGAGCGCGACAAGGCGAATAACATAAAGCGCGCCACAATCGCATTTGGCGAGTACGATAATGTTAACCACGCTAAGGATATCGTATCGACTCTTATTATGCAGGCGGGAGGTGAAGTCGTTGGTAGATATGATGACGAGGTAGGGGCTCTATACGCTGGTCTTTCTCCCGGTGGTATTAATAGGGAAGTGCAGCCAGCCCAGACCGCCCTCCGTTTTTATTCCGAATTTGCAAATCCCGTTAAGAGTGTATACACGTGGAATCGTTCACTCCCGAACTCGCTTGATGCCTTCGCACAGGGAAAACTCGCAATGTACGTGGGGTATGCGAGCGAAGTCCGAACCATCCAGGCAAAGAATGCGCACTTGAACTTTGATGTCACAAAATTGCCCCAAATACGTTCGGGCGAACAGAAACGCACTCTTACGTTTGGGAGGCTATATGCTCTTGCGGTTCCCAAGGCGGCAAATAATCCATACGGGGGCTCTCGCATGGCATTGTTGCTCTCGGACACGGCACCATCGGACTTATTTTCCAAGTCGATTGGGACACCCTCTCCCCGCCGGAAACTACTTGACGCCAAGGCAAACCCAACGGACGATCCTCTCGAAGTGATATTTCGTGAATCTGCGCTCTTGAGTAGGGCGTGGCTCGATCCGTATTCAGAAGAGACGGACAAAATATTCCGGCGGATGATCGGAGATGTAACCTCAGGGTCGTTACGGCTGTCCGACACTATCCAGCGTGCTAACCAAGAACTGCGCGTGCTCATAAATGAATAAACTAAAAAATATGCACTACGCAGCTCCAGTCGCGACTTCTCTCGTGGTACTGGTTGTACCTTTGATAACCGACGCTGCCGCCTTTGGTAATCCTCTGGCGTTCGCCTACATTCAAGACATCCTCAGGGCGTTCATACTGGGAGTCATATACATAGGCATGCCGGCTCTTGCCGTCTTTATCGTGTGGACTGGCTTCCTCTTTATCTCTGCACAAGGTAATGATCAGGGTCTTACAAAAGCAAAACAGATGGCTGTGCGTGTTAGCATCGGGGGATTCATTCTTCTGGCTCTGTGGGTTTTGGTTCGGGTCGTGGGCAACACACTGGCGGGACTTTCCGCAGCATCCTTGCTGATTCTATTATCGGCCTTTCTGTTATACACGTTGTACAACAAACGATAGATATATACACGGACTACTTTCTGGGAGATAGGCTGTGCTACCATATTTTAATATGGAAAAAATAAAAAAAGTCGTATTTTCTGTTGCCGTCGTGGGACTTACATTGCCAACCGTTGTGTTTGCACAATTCAAAAATCCTCTCAAGTCGGATCTCAGTAGTGTAGCCGGGTTTACGGAAGCATTTCTCAAAGCTGCGGTCTTTATATTATTCCCGATAGCGGTAGTGTTTGTCGTGTACTCCGGCTTCCTCTTTGTTGCGGCGCAAGGAAACTCAGAGGAGCTCGCAAAAGCAAAGCGCAATTTCTTTTGGACCATTATCGGGGTGGCTCTATTGTTGGGTGCGTGGGCGCTTGCCGTACTCATTAAGGGCACCATTGATCCGATTTTAGGCGGAGCATAGTACCAAGGATCATGACCAAGCTTCTTAGAACCTACGGAACACATGCGGCCTTGCTGGGGGTTCTTCTGGTGCCGATGCGCCTGGCCTATGCAGCACCAGAGAACTTTAAGGCTCTCGTAAATCAGCTTGTCGGACTTATAGATTTAGCCACTATAGCACTATTTAGCTTAGCCATTGTTTTCTTTTTTTGGACCGTGATAGTGCAAATGTGGGGATACGATGGGGGAAGTGCAGAGCAGAAAAAGAAACTACAGGAAACACTGTTTTGGGGAGTGTTGGTAATATTCATAATGGTGAGTATCTGGGGTATTATTGAGATTCTCCAGCAAACTCTCAGTCGCGGTTTGGTTTAGATACTATCCACAAGGGACTTCTGCTCGCCTTGTAACGTCACCGCGGTACGCTATCATACATAGAGCGATTAACCTATAACGCCCTTTATTAGTTCATCTATAAGTATAAAATGCAAAAATTAAGCAAAATTGCACTGTTTGTGGGAGTGGTATCGTTTGTTCCGGCAACGGCAAACGCTCAAGTAACTCTTGCTCATACATTGGCACAAATTAGCGGGCTTATAAACGGCCTCATACCAATCGTTTTGGCAATTGCAGTTCTCCTTTTCTTCTGGGGACTGGCGATGTACATGTTCAACGCCAATAACACGGAGAAGCGCTCTGAAGGTATCAATATTATGTTTATGGGAATCATTGCTATCTTTGTGATGGTAAGTTTATGGGGTATCATCCGCATCTTGCAGCAGACATTTAAAGTTGACCAGGCAAAGCCGATTGTTCCTGAGGTGATCCAGCGAGGCTATAATTAGGAGGGTGGAAACCTTGTAGCATATGGACGTGCGAACGGTGATGGGGGCGATAGTAAGTTCTATTATTGATCCTGTCGTGCTCCTTATATTCTCTGCCGGAGTGTTCCTGTTCACGTGGGGGCTGGTTGTTTTTCTCTTAAATCTGGAGAGCAGCGAGAAACGACAGGTCGGAGTAAAGCACATGATATGGGGCATTCTGGGGGTCTTTGTTATGGCAACAGTATTTGGCATTATAGACATTATTACCGAGACCTTTGGTCTTGGTGACCCGACACGCTTGGGCTTTTGAATTGTATGAACATTTCCCGCACAGCGACAGCGCTTGTTCTCACTTCACTTGTTGTTGCCCTTCCCACAACTGTACATGCTCAAGTAACTCTGGGGCATACCATCAGAGTTGTGAGTGACATTGTGAACGGACTTATCCCGATCGTTCTTGCGCTTACCGTGCTCATATTCTTTTGGGGGCTCGCGATGTATCTGTGGGACTCGGGGAACTCGGAGAAAAAAGGACAGGGAATACATATAATGGTTATGGGTGTCGTGGCGCTTTTTGTGATGGTGAGCATCTGGGGAATTATTGGTGTACTTCAGCAAACCTTTAAGGTCGACCAGGCAAAGCCGATTGTTCCCGACCCCATAGAACAAAAGCGAGGGGGAACGGTATATTAATCGTTTTTTCGACAAAGATGAAAAGAGGCTCCCAGCAAGGTTGATTGCGAGGAGCCCCTAACCAGACCCACAGGAAATTTGCTCCCGAAAGGAAGCTTGCTTCCATGGTGTTGCCAACCACGCTCACATTCCAAGCGAAAATGGTAACAGCAATTGCAAGGCCCATCATGCGGACTCCATCTCTTCAACGAGAGATGTCGGCAGATCATTTGCGGTCATTTTCTTTCCTCCGTATGTGAACGATCTCATTTGCCACCATGATTGGTGCTTTGAGCACTATGCCTTAATAAAAACTTCCATTTTTCAACTAATTTTGGTAGTGTTCCTTTGGAACACGCCCAATCACAATTCAATCTTGGTTAACCTCTGAGGAGGTCAAAATGACACTTACTGCCAAGCAAGAACAGAGCATCCGTGACTACCTTTTGCCGCAAGCACTGAAGCGCGAAGCTTCGATGCGAGTCGGTCAGGCGTGGTCAACGGTGCTCGCCACGATTGCCGCTGGTTTCTTCTTCGGCGGACTCTTTTTGTCCATTACGACACACTGGTTCTTCGATGTTCCGAAAGATGTGCCGCTCATGCAGTGGTTCGAGAACATCTCTGTCTACCCGACATCCGTTTTCATGGCTTTCGCCATCATGGGATTTCTCATGAACAAAGAAAACGAAGTCATGCCTCTACACTACAATGAGGCGGCACAGCTCGAAGTACCGGAAGGAGTTTGGAACAACCTCGGAGTGGTCGGCAGGACGCTGCTTATCGTCTTCGGGTCAATCGCAGCGCTGGGACTCTTCATGCTCGTCGTTGCAATCATTTTTTGAACAAGGAGAGTAAATGATGCCCATTCGCATTCGCGTCACCAAAACCCCTCCGGGTTTTGCGGATGAACATATCCGCAAAGCGTGGGTGGGGGTCGAAATGCCTGCCGAACCTGACGACGGGGATTCGGAAGGATGGAGCGGCAACGAGAACGCTGGTGGTTACAACGTATCTGGCGTTGATGCAGTGGAAGCACTGCTCGATGCGGGAAAGACGGAAGCCGCTCAGTTCTGGAGCAGTCCTGTTCC
>DCYR01000001.1:0-23230 GCA_002331495.1 Patescibacteria group bacterium UBA2105
CCATCGACACGGAGGTAAGATGCAAAAAGAAATGGAGCAGAAGAAAAAAGAGACAGAGATTGCAGCTGCAAAGGCGGCTAAAGCTTCGGCTGCATAAGACTTGTTATGAAGGCCTACTTGAAAAACTATTCTCAATCACCACGCAAGGTTCGTCTCGTGGCCGATTTGATACGTGGGAAGGACGTCGAAAAGGCCCGGTCAATTTTGTCGTTTATTGACAAGAAGTCAGCGCCAGATATAAAGAAACTTCTCGATTCGGCAATAGCTAATGCTCGGGACCAAAAGAAAGACACGGATAATCTTGTAGTAAAAGACATTCGTGTAGATGCTGGAATTTCACTTCGTCGATGGCGGCCACGAGCATTTGGACGAGCTACGCCATTTCGACGCCGCAAAAGTCAAGTACGCCTCGAACTTGCTGAAAGGTAATAAATTGTATGACACACACTGTACACCCATACGCTCATCGTCTAGGTATTATTCGTGACTGGAAGTCGCGATGGTTTGGCAGTAGTGCCAAACAGTATCGCGAGAATCTTCGTGTCGACACACACTTGCGCCAGTATCTCGTGAAGCGATTGCGTGGCTTCTACGTAACGTCAATCGAAATTGAGCGCGGTGAGAAAGAACTCCGTCTCACTATTAAAACTTCACGTCCAGGAATGGTCATTGGCCGCTCGGGAGAGAGCTCGCAAAAACTTTTAGAGGACATTAAAAAACAACTGCGGAAGCTCAAGCTGGGCGATACTATGCCTGAGGTACGCATTGACGTTGAGGAAATACGTTCGCCAGAGTCACACGCTGCCATTGTTGCCTATATGGTTGCTGAAGGTTTAGAAAAGCGAATGCCACATCGTCGCATCCTCAAGCAGACAGTAGAAAAAGTAATGGCGAACCGTGACGTTAAGGGAGTTCGCATTGCTATCGCTGGACGTCTTGGAGGAGCTGAAATGTCGCGGCGCGAGGAAATCAAGCGAGGTCGTATTCCCCTACAAACATTTCGGGCGGATATAGATTTTTCAAAGGAGCAAGCATATCTTCCGTATGGAGTCATTGGCATAAAAGTATGGATATATCGGGGGGATATATTCGAGGATGAAAAATAGCCTATGTTGTTTCCCAAGAAGGCAAAATACCGAAAATGGCAGACAGGTCGTAAAAACACGGCCAAGCTTGCACGTCCTGAGACACGAGGAGTGGAAGTCTCGTTTGGTTCATTTGGCCTTAAATCAATGAGTCAGGCGCGCATCACTTCAAACCAGATTGAAAGCGCACGCAAGGTTATTGTGCGAACACTCGGGAAGACTGGAAAAATGTGGATTCGTATTTTCCCAGACCGCCCCTACACTGCAAAAGCTGCTGAGGTAGGTATGGGTAAGGGTAAGGGTGACCCACAGGGATATGTCACCGAAGTTCGAGCGGGACGCATACTTTTTGAAGTAGACGGTGTTCCTGATACGATAGCTCGCGAAGCACTGCGCAAGGCTGGTATGAAGATGCCGGTCAAGACCAAAATAGTTGTCCGATAAAGCATATGACAGACGTTACAAAGAAAAGCGTAAAAGATCTAGAAAAACTCTTGAAAGACAAGCGTGAAGATCTTCGTAATTTTAGATTTGCCAACGCAGGTTCGCATACTCGCAATGTACGTGAAGGGCGCAACACGCGTAGGGAGATTGCCCAGATTCTTACAGAACTAAATGCACGCAAACGAGTAGCTAGCTAGTATGGAAACAAACACAAAGAAAAATGGAAAAATCTTGCGAGGTACTGTTGTAGGGACAGCCATGAAGGATACAGCAAAAGTGGCTGTAGCACGCTACGTGAAGCACCCGAAGTACAAGAAGTTCATCAAGCATGTGAAGAAGTACCTGGTACACGACCCTGAAAACACAGCATCTGTTGGTGACAGGGTTACCATCCGAGAGACACGACCTATTTCAAAACGGAAGAGTTTCATCATTGAGAATAACGCATCCGCAAGTAAGTAAGACGTATGATCCAGCCACAGACTATAGTAAAAATTGCAGACAACTCCGGCGGTAAGATCGGCCGCGTGTTCAAAGTGCTCGGCGGTTCAAAGCGCCGCTATGCTCGCATTGGGGACGAGGTGGTACTCTCAATTCAAGCAGCGGAGCCACGCAAACAAGTCAAGAAAAAGGATGTACTTCGTGCCGTTATTGTTCGTCAGACACAACCGCTCCGTCGTCGCGATGGTTCGTACATTCGTTTTGATGAAAATGCGGCAGTAATAGTCGAAAAAGGGAAAAAGGAACCGCGTGCAAACCGCGTATTCGGACCAATCCCTCGCGAAATCGCAGAACGTGGTTATCAAAAAATCGTATCGCTGGCACCTGAAGTAGTATAGTTATATGAAGATAAAGAAGGGAGACACAGTCGTGATAATCGCAGGGAAGGACAGAGGTAAGTCCGGCAAGGTTCTTCGTGCTATTCCCACAGAAGACAAAGTGATAATAGAAGGTGTAAACGTTGCAAAACGGCACCAGCGCTCACGTCGTCGAGGAGAGAGCGGGCAGATTATTGACAAGACATTACCAGTTCATGTTTCGAATGTAGCGTTAGAGGACCCCAAGAGCGGTAAGCCAACACGTATAGGAATCAAACGAGAGAACGGAAAACGTGTTCGTGTTGCTCAAAAAAGTAGAACTATCATCAAGTAGTATGCAAACAATAGCAGAAAAAGAATCAAAGATATTCGAAATACTCAAAGAAAAGTTCGGGTATAGGAATACAATGCAAGCACCAAAGCTCCAGAAGATTGTCGTTGCGGCTAAGACAGGTTCAATCAAGGACAAGAACAAGGTAGAGGTGATAATTGATCGGCTCGCGCGCATTACGGGCCAGAAGCCAAAAGCAAACGTCGCAAAGAAATCAATCGCAACATTCAAGCTTCGCGAAGGAAGTATTATTGGTTATTCGGTAACGCTTCGCGGAAAACGCATGCAGGATTTTCTCGACAAGCTTATTCACGTTGCGCTGCCTCGTACACGCGACTTTCGTGGGCTGAACGTAACAGCAATCGACGAGATGGGAAACTACACCATCGGCATCAAGGAACACACTATTTTCCCAGAAACCTCAGATGAAGAGCTTTCAAATGTATTCGGGATCGGTGTTACCCTTGTTACATCAGCAAAGACGAAAGAAGAGGCAGAAGCATTTCTGCGAGAGCTTGGACTCCCACTCAAGAAGTAGTAATAACGATACCCCTGGCCTCTTTTGTTGACTTTGAGGATACTGTCAGGTACCATGGCGCCTACCTTCGTGATAGGTCACAGTTTCATGGCGTAAGCAGGATTACGCAAGATTTGGTGGAGAATTTTTTCTGATTTCCCCGCATGAGATGGCCGACGGAGGTCGATTTTTTGTAATATATGGCAAAGAAATCAATGATTGCAAAAGCGAAGAAAGCACCGAAATTTAATTCGCGCGTGCTTCGTCGTTGTTTCAAGTGTGGCCGTCCACGCGGTTACATGCGAGCGTTTGATCTGTGCCGCGTATGTTTCCGCGAGGAGGCACTCGAAGGGAACATTCCGGGAGTAAAGAAATCATCATGGTAGGAGACCCAATCGGAGATTTTATTGTGCGCTTAAAAAACGCAGGTGCAGTAAACCACGAGAGTGTGGCTGTCCCGCATTCCAAAATGAAGATGGCGGTAGCTGAGGTGCTCAAGAAGACGGGATTCTTAAAAAACGTGGAGAAGCGTGGGAAGAAAATTCGTAAAACCATCCACGTTGACCTTATGTACAAAAAGGACGGAACGCCACGAATTAGTGAAGTGAAGCGTATTTCAAAGCCCGGACGCCGTGTTTATAAGAGTGTGAACGAAATATTCCCGGTACGCTACGGAAGGGGAATACTAGTACTCTCAACTCCCAAGGGTGTTTTGACAGATGAACAAGCGCGAAAAGAGCGGGTAGGAGGAGAGGCATTATTTGAAATTTGGTAAGCATGAGTCGAATTGGAAAACAACCTATTACTATTCCTGCTGGAACTGAGGTGGCTATCTCAGATGGCGTGTTGTCAGTGAAAGGAAGGGGGGGAGAACTACGCAGAAGGCTTCACTCGGATGTAGACGTTACGGTAGAAGGAGATACGGTAACTGTAACTCCGTCAAACGAGACCCGCAGTGCACATGCTATGTGGGGTACGTTTGCGTCCCACATTCGGAACATGGTTGAGGGAGTAAACAACCCTTTTGAGAAGAGGCTTCTTGTTGAAGGGGTAGGATTCAAGGTAAATCTCAACGGTGACACACTCGTACTTGACGTTGGTTTTTCACACTCGGTGGAGGTGAGGGTACCAGAAGGCCTTGAAGTAACGGTAGACAAGAATGAAATCAGCATCAAGGGCGCTGACAAAGAACAAGTGGGGCAGTTTGCTGCTGACGTTCGTGCGACCAAGAAACCTGAGCCGTACAAAGGCAAGGGAGTTCGCTACGAAGGCGAAGTGATACGGCGCAAGGAGGGCAAGCGTGCTGTTGCCTAGTAATTTATTTTATGGATACTCGAGAGAAAACACTCCGAAGAAAACGAAGACGAAACCGCGTGCGCGCAAAGATTTCAGGCACCGCAACGTGCCCGCGCCTTTCCGTTTTCCGTTCAAACACACAAATCACAGGGCAGCTTATCGACGATGAAAAAAATGAAACACTCATGGCGGTAAGTACTTTAGGACAAAAAGGCAAGACTCCACAAGAGCGAGCAAAATCTGCAGGAGTCGCGATCGCAGAGGCGGCAAAAGCAAAGAAGATTGATACCGTAGTGTTTGACCGAGGGGGGTATCTTTACGCGGGTAACATCAAGGCGTTTGCCGATGCGGCGCGACAAGCGGGACTTAACTTTTAACAATATGGCTGACGAGAATACACAAACAAAAGAAGCGAGTACAGCTACGATTGAGACAAATAATGAAATGACTACCAAACGTAGTGGTGAACGAGGTACAGCACCTCGTGGGCGTGGGCCGCGTCGTGTGCGTTCTAAGCGAAGTGACAGTCGCGATAGAATTCCTGAATTTTCTCAAAAGATCATTGGCATTCGACGTGTAACTCGAGTAATGGCAGGAGGTCGTCGTTTCAGTTTTTCAGTTTCTATGGTCATTGGCGACAAAAAGGGTCGTGTTGGCGTGGGCATCGGGAAGGCGGGAGATACTGCGCTCGCTATTGAAAAGGCGATACGTGACGCCAAGAAACAAATGATTACGGTGGTGCGTACTAAAACAAACAGTATTCCTCATAATGTCGAAGCCAAATACGGGTCAACTGTCATCGAAATCCGCCCAGCTCAGGGTCGTGGTCTCGTGGCAGGAGCGTCAGTTCGAACCGTGCTTGAGCTCGGAGGTGTCACAGACGTGACGGCGAAAATATTATCTCGGAGCAAGAATAAAACAAACATAGCACGTGCTGCAGTAGGCGCACTAAAAAAGCTCGAAGACTAAGCGTATGGCAGGATTACACTCACTTACAAGAAATCCAAAAAGCAAGACAAAGCGACGTGTCGGTCGCGGTGGCAAACGCGGTAAAACGAGTGGTCGCGGTCATAAGGGGCAGAAACAACATGGGGGACACGGCATTCGTCCGGAGATACGAGACATGATCAAAAAACTGCCAAAACGCCGTGGGTATGGGAAAAACCGCGCGCGTACGGTGCATAATGCGCGCACTACCTACTCCCCCATAAACCTCTCACAATTAGAAGCCGCATTTTCGGCAGGTGACACTGTGGACCCGACGACGTTAGTTGAAAAGGGACTTGTAGCCATGCGAGCGGCAAAAGCTCCCAATGTCAAGATACTAGGCCGAGGAGAACTAAAAAAGAATCTTTCAGTCAAGGGGTGCGCAGTTTCTGAAGCGGCCAAAACTGCAATCGAAAAAGCGGGAGGAAGTGTCGCGGCATAAATAATAGTCTATGATAGGGATATTTTTCCAGAAATTAAAACTCGTCGTTTCCGATGAATCCCTACGCAGGCGAATTTTGTTCATGCTCGGTGCATTAGTGTTGTTTCGGGTCTTGGCGACGATACCAATTCCCGGAATTGATGCTGCACGCTTAGATCAATTTTTCTCAAACAACCAATTCTTGGGGCTTCTGAACATATTTTCTGGAGGCGGTCTTTCGAACCTGTCCATTGTGATGTTGGGCGTTGGTCCTTTTATTACGGCTAGCATTATCATGCAGTTGATGACCGTACTTTCGCCCAAAATGAAGGCAATGTATCAAGAGGAAGGAGAAGCAGGGCGTATTAAATTCACGCAATATTCTCGCTATCTCACGGTGCCACTCGCCTTTTTGCAAGGATTCGCATTTCTTTCGCTTTTGCAGCAAAATGGCATTGTTCCGCCCCTTGAGTTTGTAGCCATGATGACAAACGTAGTCGTAATAGCTGCTGGTTCGATTCTCCTTATGTGGATTGGTGAGCTCATTACTGAATTTGGTATTGGTAACGGTGTTTCGCTTATTATTTTTGCTGGTATTGTGGCAAGTTTGCCGAGCACACTTAGTCAGGCTCTCTTCACGTTTGATGTGTCACAGATACCATTGTATACAGGGTTTGTCCTTGCAGCGGTAGCGGTAACTGCAGGAGTTGTGTTCATAACCGAGGCAGAGCGTCCGATTCCGATCACATATGCGCGGCAAACACGTGGCTCGAAGTCTACGGGCGGCGTTTCAACTTACTTGCCGCTTCGAGTAAATCAAGCGGGTGTTATCCCAATCATTTTCGCGCTATCAATATTGCTCTTTCCTCAGGTCATAGCAGCATTCTTTGCAAACAGCTCTGTACCGTATGTGGCTAATATTGCAAACGCAATAGTGAGTGGCCTTTCGAACAACCTGGTTTACGGTGGCTTGTATTTCCTTCTCGTATTTTTCTTCACATATTTCTATACTGCGGTGACCTTTGATCCTAAGCGTATTGCTGACAACCTTCAGAAAAGCGGAGCATTTATTCCGGGTGTGCGCCCCGGCGGACACACGTCTGAACATGTGGGAAATATTTTGGCTCGCATTACGCTTGTAGGCGCCCTTTTCCTCGGTGCAATAGCAGTGCTTCCGATTGGTATGCAGGCGGTGACTGGTATTACTACTCTTGCTATTGGCGGTACCGCACTTTTAATCGCCGTCTCAGTAGTGCTTGACATAGTAAAACGTGTTGAAGCTCAGATATCTATACGCGAGTATTAATCTATACAGTTTGTTCCAAATGAAGTAACGCTGTGTACAAGCTTCAGCGTTTTCTTCGTTTCCAAGTATACTTAAGAGTATGCATGCACACCGAAACAAGGTGCTCGTTCTACTTGCGCTATTTGTATTCCTTTTTGCCGTGGGAGGCTCGAATCAATTTGTTTCCCCCTTCGCGAGTACGGCGTCATTGACATCAGGCTCGGCCTATGGTGAGCAGTTGGGGAAAACAGTCGACGATGTTGTGAATACCATACTGGCGACCGTGCCAGAGGCGCTCATTACACACGCAGACGTTTTGACGGTGATGTGTATGGAACAGGGAGGGGCCAACCCCAACTTACGCACGACCATTACTTCTGGTGCAGGAGCAAAGGGCCTCACACAGGTAATGCCGGGGACGTTTGCGCAATATAAACAAACCGGGCGCGGCGGTTTTCGCTATCTAGGCTGCTCTTATTCAGAAATTCAAACAAATCCGAGGTGCGCCATAGAATCAGGAGCGCGAATTTTTAACGACTTGTTGATGCGATATGACGGTAATCGCACCACAGCCGCGCGTGCATATAATGGAGGACCAGGGCGGGCGTATGGCAACTTGCCTGCTGAGACCAGGAACTACGCATATAACAAACTACCACAGTGTTGGAATACCATACTGGCTGGAAAATCTCCCGTAGCATCCTCAGTGTGGCGAGCAATGATACAGGAAGTTTCAGCATTGACGAATGGAACTTTTAAACTTAGTGGAGAGGGTACATTAGTGCCGCTGGAAGCGTCTGGGTGGACTAATGTCGCTTCCAATCCTCAGCAACGATTGCAGGACTTAGCGCGCGGATGGTTTCAGAATAACTCTAAGGGAGGCAACCCGATAGCATCGTTTTTGGGAATTCCACAGAGTCCTCAAACAACCGGCGGTGTATCGAGGACTTCTCCTGGGTATTCGAGCCCTGGATCCAGCCCCACATCAGGGACTGAGGGTGACTTGGGTCGACGGAGTGGCGGTTCGTTTGCTCCAGAACGGCAATCGACGCCCGGATTTGTTTCTGGCTCGGCAGCCGGGGCCGAACCTGTCGGCGAAAATCTCTTGCCGAACCAGACCTCTCCGCTCAAGCCCATAAACTTTTCGAATACTCCGACCTCCCCCGCATCTGCAGTCACAACGGGTTCACCAGTCACTATACAGAACAATACACCAACGATTCTGTGTCTACCAAACCCGGTCACTCCTGGAGAAGAGGCTTTGATACTCTGGGCATGTCGTGACGGGGCATATAAAACAACGGGAGAGAACTTCAACACAAACGGAGATCTGGTTGGTAAAACGCGAGTGAGGCCAACACGAGATACCACGTACACACTCAACTGCATCAACAACACACCAGCAGTAGATAACACTGCAGGTGCCTGTACAATTCAGGTGGTCAACCCACAACTTGCCCTGATTGCTACTCCACGGAGTGCCACCAAGGGAGACTCCGTTGCGCTTTCGTGGAAAACCGACGATATAACGAGTTGTATCCTCACCTCAAATAAAAACGAGAACTTTAAAAGAAGCGGCACTGAGGGCGACGCCATTTCCCTGCCAATGAGAGAAACTACCACTTTCACGCTTACGTGCGAAACTACTACTGGAGTAGTTGAAGAGCGTAGCGTTGAAGTGCGAGTGCAGTAGCGTTCGCTTTTTGTTACACTCTTCTCATGCGAAAGCGCAAGCAAGTACTTGTTATTTCTGGTCCAACCGCCAGCGGGGAGAGCACATTCACGCATGAGTTCGTAGAAGGGTACGAAAATTTTGCAAAACTCATATCGGCGACCACACGTGAACCGCGCCTGAATGAGGAACACGGAGTCCACTACTACTTTATGGACAGAGACACTTTTTTTGAGGAGGTGCATGCTGGAAACATTATTGAACATACCTATGTGCAGAATCGCGATGCCTACTATGGGACGTACAAACCTGATCTAGATGAGAAACTCGCGAAGGGACTTAATGTAATAGCCAATACCGACCCGAAGGGAGCCAAATTCTTTAAAGAGCACTACGGTGCGACAACCATCTTTCTCAAGCCAAAGTCGCTCGAAGTCATCGAAGACAGGCTACGTCGGCGGGATCCAAGCATCACTAACGAGGAAGTCCAGAAACGTCTGGTACAGGCTGAACGTGAGATTCGGGACGCCGAACATCAATTTGACTATGTGGTGTGGAATACTGATGGAGAGTTCGACAAGACGGTGTTTGATGTCATTCAAATTTTAAGAAAGGAAGGGTACCATATTCCGGAATAGTATGGATAACGCAAAGATTGTCGTTATTTCGGGTCCTACCGGCAGCGGCAAGAACAGTATTCTTAAAGGAATTTTAGAAAGAAGCACCGATGACACCGCGCGTCTTGTCACCGCAACCACGCGAGCTCAGCGAGAGGGAGAAGAGCACGAGAGGGACCATTACTTCTTAAGCAAGGTGGAGTTTCTAAAAGGAATAGACGAGGGAACTATACCGGAGCATTGGTATGCTCCCGAGACAGACCGCTATTATGGTACTTACCTGCCCGACCTAGAGAAAAAATTGGCGCAGGGAAAAACAGTTGTAGCCGAAGTACAAATTGAGGGATTCCGATTTTTCAAAAAACAATTCAAAGCGCTCGGTATATTTATCGTTGCCGAATCGTACGAGGAACTTGAGCGTCGCGTAAGAGACCGACAGCAGGATATTTCAGAAAACGAACTTTCCGAGCGCCTGCAAAAAGCCCGACAGGAGGTAGACGAGTACTCAAAAGAATATGATTA
Organism: Patescibacteria group bacterium UBA2105; assembly: GCA_002331495.1. GTDB lineage: Bacteria > Patescibacteriota > Minisyncoccia > Phycocordibacterales > UBA2100 > UBA2100. The sequence goes on from DCYR01000001.1 coordinate 9,996, forward strand.
TACGGTGGTGAATGTGCGTGGAAAGCTCGAGGAGGCTATAGAGGAAGTGATGGACATTCTCCGCAAAGAGCAGTATCTTTAAGCCGTTATGAACGACCAACCGCTCACCGTCATCTTTTTCGGCCTTCAGGGTTCAGGTAAGGGGACACAAGCAAAACTCCTCAAGGAGTACCTTGAAAAAAACACCGGCCGAAATGCGCTCTACCTCGAAACCGGTCAGTTACTTCGAGATTTTATCAAAGAAGGAAGCTACACCGGAGAGCTTGCCGAAAAAACGGTTACCAACGGAGAGCTGCTCCCGTCGTTTATGCCTACATTTGTGCTTGGCCGCAAGATGGTCAGCGACTTCACTGGGAATGAGCACATCATTATTGACGGCGCAACACGCAGAAAGAACCAAACAGTAATGCTCGACAGCATGCTCCGATTTTATAAGGCGACACCATATCATGTGGTTTTCTTAGATCTTTCAGAGGATTCATCAATTGAGCGCCTGTTGTTGCGTGGACGAGCAGATGACACCAGAGAAAAAATCCAGAAGAGAATTGCGTGGTCCAAGGAACACATGGGGGCCGTAAGGGAGCAGTTCGAATCGTACGATTGCCATATACACAGAATTGACGGAGAACCGCCGATTGAGGAAATTCACAAAAAGATCCTTGAAACGTTACAGTTGCAATGAAAATACGAAGTGAAAAGGATGTAGTGAATCTCCGCGAAGGGGGGCGAAAACTTGGCGAAATACTCAGTAAATGCGCCAAAAAAGCTCAGGCGGGGGTTACACTTAAAGAAATAGATGCGTACGCGCAGGGACTTATAGCAGAAATGGGAGATAAACCATCATTTATGGGCTACGGAAACCCGCCTTTTCCCGGCGCACTGTGCCTGTCAGTGAACAGTGGAATCGTGCATGGCATTCCCAACGACTATGTACTTAAAGAGGGGGATATTCTGAAAATAGACGGCGGCATTTGGCACGAAGGCCTCTGTACCGACTCGGCACTCACGATCGGCATTGGGGAAGTTACACAAGAAGATCAGGAGCTTATCTGGGCAACACAAGAAGCCCTGGATGCACAAATTGCAGTGGCCGTTGCTGGAAATACTATTGGAGACATTGGGCATGCGGCCGAGGCTGTTGCTAAAAAACACGACTACGGGTATCCGAAAGAACTCGGAGGGCATGGTGTGGGATTAGCGGTGCATGAGAAACCTTTCATATACAACTATGGGCAGCCAGGTAAGGGTGAGAGGCTCGAAGAAGGTATGGTCATCGCGCTTGAACCCATGTTTGCACGTGGAGAAGGCAAAATTAAACTTGCAAACGACGGTTGGCTCTACGAAATGGCAGACGGTTCGCAAAGCGCCCAGTTTGAACACACGGTTATTGTCGGAAAAGAAGAAGCAGAAGTGTTGACAGTGCGAAACGACTGAGTATGTGCGCGGTATAATGGATGCATGCCACGTCTTGAGGGAGCTACACCTGAAGTAGCGTCTGCTTCTGTAACCGAGGGTTTTCATACTCCTGAGGAAGAACTCGCGTACTTGCGTGAGCGTGTTCGTATCAAAGAAAGTGAACTCGAAGGGCACGGAACAAGCTTTGAGCGTGACCGTTTGGCTAAACGAGAGGTAACGCATTACCAAGACACACCATCTGAGGCTGTGCTCCACGATAGATACCAAATGTCGGAAGCAAGTATCCTCCGAGAAACGCTACGGCTTGAACCAGAAGAGCACGATACGCAGGGGGATGAGCTCTTGAAAATGGTCTCCGAGAGAGGAATTAAAAACACGCTTGCAGTGGTTAGCAAAATGGGCAGTGCACACTTAGAAGACGACCTACATCGCGCACTGGTGCAGTATGTTGCTGAAGGTCTACCTACTCGGGGAGTACAACAGGGCTCCGAGGTGTGGCGGGCACTACACATGACGCTTTACGAAGTATCGTTGCCTGCACAAACCGCTGAGGACAAAAATAATCCAGCTCAAGACTTAGAAAAGCTGTTAGGAACCATGGAGCAATTCTACTCTGGCATGCTTAGCGTGGTTGGCAGCAGGCGTTTTAGTAAAAAGGATGTATTTACAGTCGAGATGGCGGTGCACCAAGGTAGCGAGGAGGCGATTTTCTATGTTTCAGTTCCGCGTAAGAAGAAGGAACTCTTTGAGAAACACCTCATTTCAACATTCCCCAATGCGCAGGTGGACGAAGTTAGGGGAGACTACAATATTTTTAACTATGGTGGCGCACACGCGGGTGCATACGGTGTTCTGCAGCAGAGTCCTGCGTATCCTCTAAAAGAGTACAAAGAATTTGTACATGACCCTCTTAACATCATGCTCTCGTCTTTCAGTAAGCTCGCGAAACATGGAGAAGGTGCGGCAATTCAATTCGTCATTGGCGACAACGGGGATACCTACAACAAACAATACAAAAAGGTCATAGACCATCTGCGGGAGGGAAAGAGCGCAAAAAAGGCCATAAGGCATGGCACAAGGCCATTTACCGAGGCACTCGATGCATTTGTTAAGAACTTTGGCGATGCGCTTACAAATAGTCAAAAAGAGACTCTCAAAGAGAAAACGATAGATCAGCTAACGCTGGATACGATGACCAAGAAGGTTAACAGTCGCATTGTGCCGGTGAATATACGCATCCTTTCTTCAGCTGTCGAGGAAGAGCGCGCAGAAGACATAATCGAGAATATAGCCTCAACCTTTAACCAGTTTGAGGAAGCGCAGGGTAACGTTTTGAAGTTTGTAAACGAACGGGGAAGCGCACTGAAGAAATTCATGCACGACTTCACGTTCAGGACGCTCAATATGAAGCGTGTGCAGCCACTCTCGCTCTCGGAACTCACGGCTATGTGTCACCTTACTGGACAGGGGGTATCGACATCTCGCGAACTCAAACAGTCACGCGCAAAACAAGTCGCGGCGCCACTTGAAGTGGCAGCGGCTGACGCTCCAGTACAAGCGACGCCGACACAGTCACCCCCTCCGACACCTCCAGAGGCGCTGGCTACTACAGAGACTTCGCAGCCGCCGGCGCCAGAAGCAGCTCCCACACCTGCGCAAGAGGGTGGAGTCATACTTGGTAAGAACACATTTGGCGGGACAGAGACATTCGTGAAATTTTCCTCCGAGGATCGAATGCGCCACTTCTACGAAATTGGGCAAACAGGAACCGGTAAGTCGGTCTTGATGCAGAACATGGTTATCCAAGACATCAAAAATGGAGAGGGTTGTTGCTATATCGACCCGCATGGCTCCGACATTGTGAACATCCTTGCCGCAATTCCACCAGAGCGTTATGAAGACGTAGTGTACTTCGACCCTGCATATGCGCAACGCCCCATGGGGCTCAACATAATGGAGTTCAACCCTGAGTATCCTGAGCAAAAAACGTTTGTAGTGAACGAGATTTTCAGCATCTTTGAGAAACTTTTCCTTGCCAAATCTCCTGAGTCACTTGGCCCAATGTTTGAGCAGTACTTCCGCAATGCTGCACTCTTAGTACTTGAAGGAAGGCCGCCAGGTACGGCAACCATGGCAGATATTCCACGGGTTCTCGCGAACCCACAGTTTAGACGCTCGTGCATCGAGAACTCTAAGAACCCAACAGTGAACCAATTCTGGGCTGAAATTGCAGAAAAAGCTGGCGGCGAGGCTTCACTTGAGAATGTGGTGCCATACATCACCGCCAAGACCGACATCTTTCTCAGCAACGAGATAATGCGGCCGATTTTGTCACAGTCGAAGTCAGCATTTAACTTCCGCGAGATAATGGACAACAAGAAGATCTTGCTCGTGAATCTCTCCAAGGGGCGTTTGGGTGATCTAAACTCCGAACTTCTAGGACTCATTATCGTCGGTAAATTCTTGCAGGCGGCGCTCTCGCGTGTTGACGTAGTTGCGGCAGGGCAAAAAGATATAGCAAATTTCTATCTCTACATCGACGAGTTCCAAAACTTCACCACGCCATCGATTGCGACCATCCTCTCGGAGGCTCGCAAGTATCGTCTTTCGCTGAATGTCGCGCACCAGTTTATCGCACAGCTTGATGAGCGCATCCGTGATGCGGTGTTTGGTAACGTCGGAACCAAGTGCATCTTCCGCGTGAGCACCGAAGACGCAGAATTTCTCGAGAAGCAACTTAAACCGGAATTTGTCGCCTCAGACATAATGGGACTCGATAATTTTCATGCCTACGTTGCACTTCTTGTAAACGGGAAGCCGGTACGACCGTTTAACATGCAGACACTCCCACCCGAGCAAGTAGATTTCTCGAAGGTGGATCAATTAAAACAATTGTCGTACGAGAAATACGGCCGCGAACGCGCCGAGGTAGAGGCCGAGATAAACCAGAAGTACGCACCACCGCCTCCGCCAGTAGATCCATTTGCCCCAGCTGCATAGCTAGTGGAATAAACAGTCAAATATGGTAGAGTTTGGCCATATTTTACAAATTCTATATAGTAATATGGCGAACAAGAAAGAAAGATCGTTAGTGATTGTCAAGCCCGATGGGGTGCAGCGGTCTCTTATTGGCGAGGTAGTTAAACGTTATGAGCAGGTTGGCTTGAAGTTGGTTGGAATCAAGATGATTATTCCCACTGAGGACCAGGTTGAGGCACATTACATGGTGAACCCAGACTTTAAGACAAACGTTGGTACCAAGACCATAGAGTCGTACAAAAAGAAAGGAGAAACACCCCCAACGGAGAACCCAGAGGAGCAGGGAGAGTTTGTACTCAATGGACTTAAGAAATACATGGTGAGCGGCCCTGTTGTAGTGATGTGCTGGGAGGGACTTCACGTTATTGATGTCGTACGCAAAATCACCGGCGGCACCGAGCCGCGCACATCAGACGTCGGAACGATTCGCGGGGACTACGTTCTCGACTCATACCAGCTCGCTGACACTGACAACCGTGCCGTCCGAAACTTAATTCATGCCTCGGGAAATCTCGAAGAGGCAGGAAAGGAAATAATACTGTGGTTTGATGAATCGGAACTTATCGACTATCGCCTTGTGCAAGAACAGATACTATACGACGTGAATCTTGATGGTATCCTTGAGTAATGGGAGGCACGAGCCTAAAAGATAAGCTGATAGAAAGTACTGTAATAGATTCTTCGGCGCTTAATGCTGTTGAAAAGAGCGATGTTCTTGGAGAGTTTCCTATATGGATGATCGTGATGATCGCGCTCCTATTTGCAATAGCGGGTTCAAGCGCCATGAAGGAACGCACCGAAAAACAAAAAAAAGAATCAAAGGATGTTAACAGGTAGTATTTGTAAATGTATGGCATTACCTTACTCAATCGAAAAGGCCATGAGTGCAGTTCGCAGTGCCGGAGACACACTCAGTAGTCGACAGCGGGAGCTTGAAACTGCGAAGCGCAGTGACGACAAAGACAGGGCCTTACAAGCGGAGTCCGCATATAAAAGTGCCGCAAACTCACTCGAATCGGCAGCAAAAACCTTAGCAGAAGCTGCGCGAAAGGCGTAAACATGCTATAGTGCAGGCAGCCGTAGGGCATTCCTGCTTAATTGGATTTACAGGGAGATCGAATTGTTTACTGCCGTGGCAGCAAAACTGAGATCACCCACCTGGATCTTCCAGGTAGTGCCCGCGGCGCGCAAACACCCACCAGTCTTGGTGGGTTTTTGCGTGCCCCCACACCTGTCTTTCTAAGCACGAAGTGCATGGCATAGCCACGTGTAGAAATACTGGTGTGGGGGCGTGCTACAATGCACTCACAATGGCTCAAAACCAATCAACTCTTTCGTTCTTAGGTGGTGCTGGAAGCGTTACTGGGGCTCACTTTTTACTCGAAACAGGCAAACAAAAAATTTTGATAGATTGTGGTCTACTGCAAGGCGGTAGATATGGTATGGACGAGAACTACGAAGACTTCCCGTACGACCCATCAACCATCGACATCCTCTTCCTAACCCACGCACATGCTGACCACATCGGTCGCGTGCCGAAGTTGGTTCGCGATGGGTTCAAGGGTGTCATTTGTTCAACCCCAGCGACCCGCGACCTTTCAGAAGTTATGTTTGAGGACGCTGTACGTATCTTGGCTGACGAAGCGAACAAGCGTGGGGTGTCGCCGTTGTATGAGCCAGAGGATATCGGGAGTGCCTTTGAGTTGTGGCAAACACACGACTACCACCAGGACTTTGAAATTGGTGATGATATACACGCACAGTTCCTAGACGCAGGGCATATTCTTGGCGCCGCGATGGTTGAGTTCGAAAGAGAAGGGGTGAAATTTGTAGCAACGGGCGATCTTGGAAACTCGCCCGCACCGCTGTTGCGCGATACCGAGGAGCTTAAAGGGGTACACTATCTTCTTATGGAGAGTGTGTATGGTGACCGGGCACATGAGGACCGAGAGGATCGCGTTGGGCTTTTGAAAGACGCAATCCTCAATACGCATAAGGGCAACAGAACACTTCTGATTCCGTCGTTTGCGATGCAACGTACACAAATCTTACTGTACGAGATTAATAAAATGGTTGAGGCAGGAGAAGTCCCCGAGATACCAGTATATCTCGACTCGCCGCTCGCCAGCAAAGTAACGGAAGTGTACCGTAGATATACGCACCTATTTAATGATCGCGTTCGCGAAGAGATATCGTCGGGGGACGACATTTTCGAGTTCCCTAAATTTACAATCGTGGGGGACTCAAAGGAGTCTCATGCGCTGCTTAATGCGCCTACTCCGAAGGTGATAATAGCTGGCTCAGGTATGTCTGTTGGTGGCCGGGTACTCATGCATGAAAAGAAACTTCTCGGGGATAAAAATACCACCATTCTCTTTGTAGGGTACCAGGGAGTCGGCACACTCGGCAGGCGTATCCAAGACGGAGAACGCTTGGTAACTATCGGGCAAAAACAAGTGCGGGTACGGGCTCGCAAAGAAACAATTAGGGGATTTTCTGCTCACAAGGACAGAGATGGCCTCGTTGCGTTTGTAGAGACTTCCGCTGATACACTTAGGGAAGTGTTCGTTGCTATGGGAGAACCGAGATCCTCATTATTTTTAGTCCAGAGGCTACGGGACTTTCTGGGGGTACAAGCACGAGCGCCAGAGGCAGGAGAAGCGATACAGTTGGAATTCTAGTATGAGAAAAAATGATGACAAAAGCACGAAGTGGGTGCTCGTGTTCCTAGCACTTGTGCTCGTAACAATTCTTGCCGCAGCTCTCTTAAGCAGCGTACGTTCCAAAGAGGAGATGCTTTCTCTCAGGGCCGAAATTGACCAGCAACGCGTAACCATACTTGACTATGAGGATTTGCTTGCAGAGAAAGAGGAGCAACTTGCCGTTCACAAGGAACTGCTCGGTATTTTCCAACGACAGTCCTCAAATGCAGCGTATGACTTTTCACAAATACGACAGATGGTGTCACAGGCGACTCAAACGGTGGAGGACTTAAAAAAACTTGAAGAGTCGGACGGAGAACTGCTGGCCAAATATTCAAAAGTGTACTTCCTTAACGAACACTATTATCCGGAAAATCTCACGTACCTGCCGAATGATCTGCTCATTTCAGAGAGGAACCAGCAGATCAAGAAAGAAGTACTTCCATTTCTTACTGACATGCTTGCCGCGATGAGATCGGATGGACTTTCTCCGCGCATAGTATCGGCGTTTCGTTCATTTGACTACCAGGGAGAACTCAAGAACAGCAACGTAGTCACTTACGGTACCAGTGTCGCGAGTCAATTTGTCGCTGACCAGGGTTACTCGGAACATCAGTTGGGAACTACAGTCGACATCGCAAATCCTGACACAGGTGCAGAAATGCTTGGGTTCGACATCACTGAAGAATACCAGTGGCTATTGGACAACGCATATAAGTATGGATTTATTTTGTCGTATCCGGAGGACAATTCATACTACGCTTTTGAACCATGGCATTGGCGGTTTGTGGGAATAGCATTAGCCACAGAGCTCAACAGCAAGGGTAAGTACTTTTACGACATGCTCCAACGGGACATAAATACCTATCGGATCAACATGTTCGATACCACTCAGTAATTATGTTCAGAAAGATCAAGGAAATGTTTGACGAGTCCCACGAAATTATCGGCTGGGTTGGAATGCTGTTGATACTTTTGGCGTACGGAGGAGTGAGCACGCTGTATGTTTCTGCGGATTCTATTGGGTACCAAGTGGTAAACGGCGTCGGCGCCGCGATGCTCGTGTATTCAACATATAAAACCAGGTCGTACCCAGTGATGGTACTTAATATCGTTTGGTTCGAGATAGCTATCCTCGCCGCTCTTGCTCTTGTGTAAAACAAGAAGCGCCCATTGGGCGCTTTTTGTTATTTTACTGCTTCTACAATTCGTTTAAATGTTTCAGGTTCTTCGTGAGCTATCTGTGAGAGCACCTTACGATCAAGTGTGACATTCTTTTTCTTTAGCGCGTCGATAAATTTGCTGTATGAGAACCCCAGAGGGCGCAAGGCCGCATTAAGTCTTACCGTCCAGAGTCGGCGAAAGTCACCTTTCTTTCGACGACGATGTGCGAATGCATGATTGCCTGCGTGCGCGATTGCTTCGCGTGCCTGACGTTCTTTGGTCGATCTACCAAAGCGATAGCCCTTAACACGCTTTAATACATTCCGTCGTGTCTTTACTGATGTCGTACCTCGTTTAACGCGTGTCATAATGATTATTTACCTTTCAAAAAACGTCCACGATTCTTGTTTGTCATTACAATTGTTCGTGTACGATTTTTCGACAAGCGTGTGGCGCTTCCTTCTTTTGCGTTGAAATGGTTTTGCCCGGGTTTACGAGCGATTATTTTCCCATTTTTTGAAACACGCAGTCGCTTCGTATATGATTTATTTGTTTTCATATTCCTGCTTTTTTGGTTTTGCCTGAACCGCTTTTGTCTGGCTCAATGATGACGGTAAGGCCCTTCGGGCTTTTCTTGATTTCGTCGGCTATCTTAAACGATTCAGTGACGATTGCAAGGAAGCGCTCAAGGCGTTCCTTCAAGAACTCAAATTCCATATATTTGTAACGCCCCCACAAGAAGAGGTCAATCTTCACGCGATGCCCTTCGGAGATCCATTCGCCAACTTTTTTTGCTTTGCGATTCAGGTCTCCCTCTCCAGTACCTATCTTGACCTGGGTCACCTTTGTTTCCGTTGCTTGGCTTTTTGATTTGATCTCTTTCTCCTTCTTCTTGAGTTCGTATTTGTATTTCCCATAGTCAGTGATCCGCGCCACCGGTGGTTTGGCTTTTGGGGAAACTTCGATCAAATCTAGCCCAGCTTCTTGCGCCTTCTCGAACGCAATTCTGGTTGGCAAAATGCCAAGGTTTTCACCATCAGCACCAATAACCCGTACTTCGGGTACCCGAATGCTTTCGTTGATTCGTACGTCGTCGTGCATTACAAAAGAAACGCCCAGCTAGGCGTACAAGGGAATATATCACGCCGATCACCCCTTGACAATGTGCTGCGCGCTCTTTTTTCTATGTTATATTCAGCATATGAACTATGCTCAAAAAGGTGCAGAACTCCTAGGCCGAGCAGGAATAACAGTCGGTGGAAAAGATCCTTGGGATCCACAGGTTCATCATCCGGACACATTCAAACGGGCTTTTAAGGGAGGAACCATCTCCATAGGTGAAAGTTACATGGACGGTTGGTGGGACGTGGAAGATTTGGCGGCTTTCTTTTACAAGATTTTTCGTTCCAACATACATAACAAGTTTGTGAATGTTGGTGTCGCTTGGCATGTTGCAAGGGCCAGAATATTTAACTTACAAAGCGTACGTCGATCGCGGCAGGTTGGTGAAAAACATTACGACATAGGAAACGAACTCTATCGCAAAATGTTAGGATCGCGCATGGTATACACGTGCGGCTATTGGAAGCATGCCCACACTCTCGATGAGGCTCAAGAAGCTAAGCTAGACCTCGTATGCAGGAAGATCGGGCTTCGGAAGGGTGACAGAGTCCTTGATATAGGCGGGGGGTGGGGGAGTTTTGCCAAATATGCAGCTGAACGCTATGGAGCAAACGTTGTGGCCATTACTATTTCAGAAGAGCAGGCAAAACTTGGTAGAGAGTTGACAAGTGGTTTGCCCGTTGAAATAAGGGTTCAAGACTACCGAAATGTAGACGAGAAATTCGACCACATAGTTTCTTTAGGTATGTTTGAGCATGTGGGATATCGAAACTACCGTACGTTTATGAAGAAAGTGCGCAGTCTTCTGAAAGATGAGGGGCTGTTTCTCTTGCATACTATTGGAGGGAATAAGACTGCATTCACTGCAGATCCATGGATCAACAAATATATATTCCCCAACGGTATGTTGCCCTCAATAGCTCAGATCGGAAAGTCAGTGGAGGGGCTTTTTGTAATGGAAGATTGGCACAATTTTGGCGCAGACTACGACAGGACTCTCATGTCGTGGCATAAGAATTTCACCGCAAGCTGGAACGACATAGGAGGGAACTATGATGAAAGGTTTCGCCGCATGTGGGAATTCTACCTATTATCCTCTGCAGCAACGTTTCGCTCAAGGAAAAATCAACTTTGGCAGATCGTACTTTCGAAAGATGGGGTGGATGCTGGGTACGAATCTATACGCTAGCCGTGGGCCTCGAGATCTTTTGCATAGTCACGCTCAAAAAGCTCCCACATTGATAGAAAGAAGGCGGTGATTACGGGGCCTATAATAATCCCGGAGATTCCAAAGAGGGAAAGGCCTCCAAGTACCGAGAGGAGAACGAGCAAGTCTGACATGGCAGTATCCTTGGCGACAAGAATCGGGCGTAGAATATTATCGATGAGACTTATTATGACAAATCCGACAAAGAGGACAGTGATGCCCTGCCATGTATCTCCTGTGGCAAGAAGTATCAAACTAGCGGGCAGCCACACAATCGCAGGCCCAACAGCAGGAATAAGAGCGAGAAGTCCCATCACAAACGCCCACAAGGCGGCACTCTCAATTCCCACCCCCGCAAATAAAATTCCGCCGACCACTCCTTGAATGATTGCAATGACGAATGTTCCCTTGAACATTGCACGTACTATTGTGACAAATCTAGAAAACAAAATTTTCTCCTTCTCATCCCCAAGAGGAAGGGCTCGCATAATTCGGATTCCGATCGATTCGCCATCTCGAAGTGTGAAAAATAGAATATAAAGCATCAAGAGAGTTGCGATCAGAGTGTTAGCTGTTGCACGGCCTATGTCTAACGCATAGTTACCGACTTGTGCGGAGAGCCCTCGAATAAACGGGGCTACGTTTTCCTGCAGCATATCTGTATTCAACCCAAACTGAGCCAATGGCGCCAGAAGAGCTTCGGTCTGGGAGAGCACATTTTGTGAGCTGATGCTGCTTTGGGAAAATTTTGCGTAAAGAGCTATTGCCTCAGAAGCGACCAAAGCACCCGAAAAGTAAATGGGAACCAGTACAACAACCAAAATAAAACCAATCGTCAGAAGAGAGGCAAGCCCTGCTCTGCTCTTGGTCGCAATGTAAAATTTCTTATGGACCGGGTAAAAAAGAATAGTGAGGACCACCGCCCAAAATATCGGGAAAATATAGCCGCTGATAAGCCAAGCAAACAGACCTGTGGCTGCCACAAGCAGTGAAATAAACAACGTAGACTGAAGTGTCTTGAAACGCACGTTTTTAGTGTAACAGGCGATAACTATTCGACAAGATGACAATAAGTCACGCTGTTTCAGTGCCGGATTCTTTGGCCTGTACTATGCGCTCGTCCGCTCTCGTATGGTGGCCATAATACGCTCACTATTGTACCAACGCCCAGGACACGTGCGTATGCAGGAAGCTTTTCCGTAAGAAGCCAAGGTCGTACACGTCTGTATCTGTAGCCGTAGAGCATGGTATACTTAGTAGTGCGACTTGACTAATTTCGCGCAGGCTCAGTAGGGAGCGATCTCTCGAAGTTGAGTAGGAAAAAGTAATACACAGAGCCATGAGCACACCCATTAGTAACATTATAATAATCTATCTTGGCACGCGACGAATGTGTTTGAAGTCGTGCCAGCATTGAGTATGCATACATTGAAAGAACAAATTAGGAATTTTGACTGGTCGCTCAAATCTATCGTTAAGGTGTCGGTTGCCATAGTTGTTGTGGTCATCACTCTTGCAATAGTGATTGCGGTCTTAAAGTTTGTCACGAACGGAATCTTTGGATATGAAAATAGATACTACGGTGATGGTCTTGCACAGAACTTTGCGGGGGAGCTTATCGAAAATCTTGGATTTGATAGTGTGGCAACAACCAAAGCGATTTATGGAAGAGAGGGTTCGGTAGCGGATGTGGCAATGGTAGAGCCGGGTTTTGTTCCTCTGCCCCCATATGAACAGGGAGGTCCTGATGCCGAAGAATATGAACGTCGCAGCTATAGTGCCCGTTACGAAACGCGAAAATTCGAGGAAACTTGTACTGCAATAAATAATCTCAAGCCACTCGACTATGTAGTATTCGACAACTCATCGAAAAGTGAGCGCTGGTGTAATTATACATTCCGTGTAGAGGTTGAGTACGAAGACGAGATTGTGGCGAAGCTGCAAGCACTAGACCCTCGTGATTTCGACATAAATACGAGCTCCGTTGAACGCGGCATCAAGTATGCGGACAGCGAACTTGAGATGCAGCGTCGTCGCCTCGAATCTACCCAACAAACACTTGCTCAGGCTGAAGCCTCATTTAACAGTCTCATTGCTCGTGCGACACGAGAAGGCGATACAGCGACACTTTCTGAGGTCATCAACAACAAGATAGCGACAATTGAGCGTTTGAATCAACAAATCCTTGATACGCAGGAGCGCATAGACCGTCTGTCGAAAGGACGAGGCGAGCAAATCGAACAGGTGGAGTATGCACATTTTAACGTATCAGTTTCCAAGGTCATGTTCCTCGATGGAGAGCTGTTTGCTGACGAGTGGCGGCAGCGTGTTCAGGAACTCTTCGTAGAAATAAACGCAGCGCTGCTTGCGCTCACAGTAGGCCTTGTGTCGTTCTTGCTTGCGGCGATCCAGTTCGTTATATTTGCAGCACTTACCATTGTCGGACTGGCAGTTTTCGCAAAGATAGCTTGGGTGTTCATAAAAAAGATTTGGCACTGGAGGTCACCCCGTGCCCAAGATGGTCCAATGCAGTAAGGTTTTTGCTACGAAAGTAAAAAACAACAAGCGCCCTTAAGGGCGCTTGT
>DCYR01000001.1:23536-24363 GCA_002331495.1 Patescibacteria group bacterium UBA2105
CCTTAAGGGCGCTTGTTGTTTTTTCGATCCGCTTAGTCCGTATGGTTACTTGAGTTCTTTACCAACTCTAGAATTTCTTCGTTGTCATCAGTTATTGTGTACAAATCGACATCTTTTGGTGAAATCGTTTCGTTTTCCTGAAGGAGTGTTGTTTTAATCATCGAGTCAATGTTCTTCCAGTAATGTGAACCTACACAAATAACGGGAAGAACCGGTCTCTTGTGTGTTTGCATCAGTGTCAAAATCTGAAAGAATTCATCAAGAGTGCCGTACCCCCCCGGAAAAAAGACATATGCTTCACCCGAGAAGTACAACGCCACCTTTCGTGAAGCAAAAAAGCTGAAATTTACTCCTTGGGTTACATGTGAATTCAAAGATTGCTCAAAGGGCAATTCGATGTTGAAGCCAACGGAAATATTACAAGCATCCTTTGAGCCGCGATTTCCAGCCTCCATTATACCTCCTCCTCCACCAGTTATAATCGTGTACCCCTCCTTGCAAATTAGTTTTGCCAATTCTGCAGCCTTTTGGTAATAGGGATTGTCTTCTGTAAATCGTGCTGAGCCGAAGAACGTTACGGTCTTATCATGTTGCTTGACAGCCTCGTATCCTGCTATTAACTCATCTTCAAACCGTGCCGCGCGTGCGAGGAGCATTTTACTTATGGGGTGGTCCGTACCCTCTTCGTGTGAATGATTATTTTGTCTTATCATAAGTGTATAAGTGTACATTATACATGAGTACTGTCCCGATATGAAAGGAATGGTTTCTGCCAACTTGTGGCAACAAGGTATATGTGTTTGGTAAACTTATAAGAATATAAGAAG
>DCYR01000001.1:24692-24829 GCA_002331495.1 Patescibacteria group bacterium UBA2105
GAAGAAGGAAAGGAAATTTTGGACGTGCGCCCTTCTGCGCTTTCAGCACGCGAAGTTCAGTATTGTGGAGAAGGGGGGAATCGACATCAGCTCACTAAACTCACCTCGTTCGTTAAGTGGCTCCTGCCCGAACTCGC
>DCYR01000024.1:0-2434 GCA_002331495.1 Patescibacteria group bacterium UBA2105
AATCTCGCCATTTCTTGCAAGCTGACCCACATAGTCCTGGGCATACCCAGTCAGTTCAGCCCCGCGTGAAGTAGCGACGTACTCAACCCCATCATAAGTAAAGGTATCGTCCCGGACATTTCCCACCTTCATGCCGAAAGCTGTCTTAGCCCTCTCAGTCTCTTTTTGTGCCTGGGGATCACCCTGTTTATACTGCTGCAAACTTGCCTCGTCTACGTACCAGTGGCCAGAAATCCGGCGACACTCAAGCTTCCCTCCTCGGCAAAGCTGTCCGACGTAGTCTTTCGAGTATCCACTTAGCTCGGCGGCGCGACTCGTCGAAACGAGCTTCTCCCCGCCGACAATAACATCACTCATGTGGAACATTGTAGCAGCACGCCATGGCAAATAACATACCGAGAACGCTATGTTTATGTGGATATTTTGACTCGCTCAGGCGAGTTCCCTCACGATAAGTTCCTTTAGCTTTGCAGGATTGGCCCTCCCCCTGCTCTCTTTCATGCCCTGACCGACAAGAAACTGCAAAGCTTGCTCTTTGCCACTTTTGTATTCGGAAACTGGACCCGGATTACTCTCTATTACCTTTTCAACCACGTCCAGAAGTGCCCCTTCGTCATTTTGCTGCAAAAGCCCCCTCTCTTCGGCTAACTCGCGGATCGTCTTTCCTTTATCAAATACCTTTGCAATGCTGGCAATTAATTCGACTGCGCCGTTTGACGAGACCTCCCCCTCGTACACAAGACTTACGATTTCTGCAAAGCTTGCTGGGTCAATATTGTCTGTCACATGGTGGTCTAACTCGTCTCTTAACGCCAAGAGGTTGTTAATGATGTAGTTTGACGCAAGCTTGATCTTCTTGTCAGCCCCTTCGGTATCAGTAAGTTCACCCGCAACTGCCTCAAAAAACTCCGCCAATTTAGGATCGAGCACATACACTTCCACATCTTCCGCCCCTAGCCTATATTGAGACTGTAAGTGCTCGCGTTTCTGCGCAGGCAGCATTGGCAGGGTCTTCTCAAGTGTCGCCCGGTCAAACTCTGGCACCTCTGATAGCCTTAGCTTGGGAAGATCCGGTTCCGGGAAGTAACGATAGTCAGCTGCCTCTTCCTTGACACGCTGGCTGAAAGTGACTCCTTTATTCTCGTCCCAGCCTCGGGTCTCCTGAACTACTTTCTTTCCCTCCTCAAGAAGCTTGGTCTGCCGTTGTAATTCAAATTTTATCGCCCGTTCAACAGACTTAAACGAATTCAGATTTTTGACTTCTACCTTGGTCCCCAGTTTGCCCTTATTCTTAGCGACAGAAATATTCGCCTCAACTCGCATTTCGCCCTTCTCCATGTTTGCGTGCGACGCTTCAAGTGTGCGCAAGAGCAACTGTAGTTCACGCGCAAACCGCACCGCTTCTTCAGCCGAGTGCACAACAGGTTCGGTCACCAATTCCATAAGTGGCACCCCGCCGCGATTGAAGTCAACCAAACTATTGTTGTCATCAGAAGTATGTGACGAACGAGCCGTATCCTCCTCAAGGTGAATTCTGGTAAGCTGTACTCCGTTGATCTCGCCGCCGGTCACCAGGGGAAATTCATATTGGCTAAGTTGATATGCCTTTGGAAGATCCGGATAAAAATAGTTTTTGCGGTCGAACTCTGAGTAATCTGCAAGTTCTCCTTGGACCGCTAAACCGACTCGAAGCACGTGTCGCACCGCTTCCTTGTTTATGGTTGGGAGCACCCCGGGGTGCGCCATGCACACGGGGCAGATGTTTGCATTGGGTTTCGGCTCGTCAGGATCGTTCTTAGAATTGCAAAACATCTTCGTACTGGTACGAAGTTCTGCGTGAATTTCCAGACCAATGGTTGGCTCATACATATGGAGGTATGGTAACTCAAACCAACAAAAAAGCTAACTAGCTCGCTCGCACAAAAGCTACAATAGAGTCCCCCAGGGACTTAACCGAAGCTTCTTCATGCACGGACACGGGCAAAACCTGCTTACCAGATGCCTCCAGAGCCCCCAGAGAAGATGCCACCTCACCCTCTGAAGCCAGGTCAGTCTTCGTCAAAACAATCATAGACGGTATTTCGAGCAGATTTGGATCAAACTGCGAAAGCTCGTCCAACAGAGCTCTGTAGACCGAGAAATGGTCATCCTGTTCAACCGAGATGCAGAAAATAAGGGCTTTCGTGCGGCTTATGTGCCTGAGGAACTTGTGCCCCAAGCCTCGTCCTTCCGAGGCTCCCTCGATTATCCCAGGTATATCAGCAATGATATACCCAAAGTAGTCTCCCAGGTTAGGATCTAGTGTAGTAAACTCGTAATTTCCCACCTTTGCTCTTGCATTTGTGAGTGCATTTAGCAATGACGTTTTGCCGGCATTGGGGAACCCCACAAGTCCAATATCAGCAATTAGCCGCAGTTCGACTTTTAGTGTTGC
>DCYR01000024.1:2644-17453 GCA_002331495.1 Patescibacteria group bacterium UBA2105
AAACTCGTAATTTCCCACCTTTGCCCTTGCATTTGTCAGTGCATTTAGTAGTGACGTCTTGCCCGCATTGGGGAACCCTACAAGTCCAATATCAGCAATTAGCCGCAGTTCGACTTTTAGTGTTGCATGCATTCCTGGCTTGCCTTCGGTTGACTGCAGCGGACGAACATTTCGAGAGCTTTTGAAATGCTCGTTCCCGAAACCGCCAACCCCTCCTTTTAGGACAACTTGCTCGTCCCCTTCTTCGAGCAACTCATACTCCTTTTCACCAACGCGGACGACTGACCCGACAGGAAGATCGACTACGACATCTTTTCCGTTCGATCCATGCAAACTTTGCTTTCCACCCGGCTTCCCATCACCAGCTCGAAAGGTCGTGTTGCCCCTATACTTACCCAAAAGTAAAATATCGCGGACCCCACGAATGACTACATCCCCTCCTTTTCCTCCATCTCCGCCTGCAGGCCCTCCTTTTAGGGCAAGCCAGCGCACAACGCCATCCCCTCCCTTGCCTGAAAAGGCCTCTAAATCGATTTCATCAACTAAACTCATAGATAGAGTTATACTACTAATCTTTCATGAACAAAAGCGATTTTACTTTTGTCTAAGTTTGCCCATCATGAGCCGGTAGCCGCCAAGCCCTTCCTCCATTTTCCTTCTGATCCTGGACACCGTGGCAGAGCTCATGCCCGTTACACGCTCAATCTTCCGGTAACCTACACCAAAATCCAGCATCTTTGCGGCCTTCCAGCGATTTGCAGCCCCCCGTATCTCTTTCTCAGTAAGCAAATCACCAAAAAAGGCGCGGGCCTCCGCCAGACTCTTGAGCTGCAGCATTGCAAGCATCAATTCATCGGTGTCATCATTCATCCAGCGGTGTTTCTTCATATTGCTTTATATTACGAAAGCAGTTTCGTCAAGTAAAGTGCTTCTTGGCATTCGTTGTGGAAATCCTAGTCCAAATGAGCACCAATTGCACCCGCTAGTGATACCGCGAGCGACCCTAAAAGTGCTGGGACGAACCCCGAAACAGTGAACCCCTGGACGAACGTCGAGAGAAAATAGAAGATCCCTGCGTTAATAAGGAACGCTGAGAGACCAAAAGTGAGCAGGTGTATCGGCAGAGTCAGCAGGGTAAGAAGTGGTTTGATCGTAATGCTCGCCAATCCAAGAAGGACGGCAACGATTAGCGCGACGTAAAAACTATCTACTTCAATACCTGGTATCCAGCGCTCGGCCGCGAGCAGTGCGAGAATGATAAGAGCGAGTCGTATTAACATACATCCTTATTTATTCGAATAACGGTGGCAAAACTATGAGGCTCACTTTGAACATAGTCACGGGACCGAGAGTAACTACCTCGACCACCCAATGTAATAGAGCCGACTCTATTCTCAGCTACACCCAGACTACTAGTAGAGAAAAGAATTGAGCGCAAGAAGCATACGATTCTGTCCGCAAAAGAGAGGCTAGTAAATGGGCGCAAAAACGCTCCTGAGCCAATTTTGGGGCATTTGGGGCCATTTTCGACCTTGCAGATATTGCTCTGATAGGCGGAATTTGCCACTCCCGAGGCATTCGGTATCGATTCAGTCATTGGCCACGAGTATAACACGTGCCGAGTTTGTTGGGTAACCCTGCTCTCTACCCTCCTACTTTTGTCTGTCTCTCTGACTGCGTACCAGATTGGGTACGCTTTTGGTGTTCTT
The DNA here is from genome assembly GCA_002331495.1 of Patescibacteria group bacterium UBA2105. Classification (GTDB taxonomy): domain Bacteria; phylum Patescibacteriota; class Minisyncoccia; order Phycocordibacterales; family UBA2100; genus UBA2100. Next base: position 4,354 of record DCYR01000024.1, read on the forward strand.
CGGAGTTCACTAAGCCACACTTTTTGTACTTATGACCCGATCCACAAGGGCACGGATCGTTGCGTCCCACTTCGCTTACTTTTCGCACCGGTCGAGAACCTCCTCTCCCACCTGAAGCCTTCACGGCCTTCTGGGCTTGTTTCTCGATGTCGCCGGGAGTGTCGTGTAGCTCTTGAGTTTTCTGCGGCTCACGCCGTGCAAACATCTCTTCGGAGAACTGAGGCAAAAGACGGAGTACATTCTCTTGGTAGGCTAGCTCAAGTTCGTTGAACAGTCGTAATCCTTCCTTCTTATATTCAACAAGAGGGTCGCGCTGACCGTATGCACGCAGGTTTACACTACTGCGCAAATAGTCCATGGTTTCAAGATGATCAACCCAAAGCATATCGAGCGTTTGCAGAAGAACACGTCGCAAAGAGGCATAGAAGGCTTGTTCCCCTATTTCGTTCTTCTTGTCAGCTACTGTGGTAATGAACTCTTCATCATGACCGACGATTTTCATCAATTCTGTTTCTATGATTTCGTTATTGCCCAAGAGAAAACTGCGTCGGCGCTCATAGAGGGACTTTCGCTGTAAGTTCAGCACATCATCGTACGCGAGTACTTGCTTGCGCGCATCGAAATGAAACCCTTCGATCTTTTTCTGAGCAGTCTCGAGCGATCGCGTTATCATCTTGTTGTGAATGGGCTCATCTTCAGCAATACCGAAGCGCCCCATCATTCCCTTGATGGTGTCGCTCGCAAATACGCGCATAAGCGAATCTTCAAGCGATACAAAAAATTGTGTCTCCCCGGGGTCTCCCTGACGTCCTGATCGACCGCGAAGCTGGTTGTCGATGCGACGTGCTTCGTGTCGCTCGGTCCCCAACACAAAAAGTCCGCCCAGGTCTCGTACTTCCTGCTGCTCTTCGTCGGTGGCACTTTCCCCCCCAAGCTTGATATCGACTCCGCGACCAGCCATGTTTGTTGCAAGCGTGACTGCTCCCCTACGTCCTGCGTCGGCTACAATATTTCCTTCTCGTTCGTGATTCTTTGCATTGAGTGTTTCGTGTTTGATTCCCTCCCTCGTCAAATAAGCACCTAAAAGCTCGTTCTTCTCAACAGAAACCGTGCCGATGAGCACTGGTTGTCCTTTTTCGTTGAGTTCGCGAACCTTGCGCGCAATTGCCTTGAATTTGCCCTGTTCTGTTTGGAAAATAAGGTCGTCGTGGTCGATACGGGCCACGGTTTTATTCGTGGGAATAGCTACTGTATTGAGCCCGTACACCTTGTAAAATTCTTCCGAACTGGTAACAGCTGTGCCTGTCATGCCAGAGAGCTTGTCGTAATTGCGGAAGTAGTTTTGGTACGTGATGGACGCAAACGTCCGAGACTCTTGCTGAATCTCAACCCCTTCTTTTGCCTCAATTGCCTGGTGTAGGCCTTCGCTCCAGCGACGTCCTGGCTGCATGCGGCCGGTAAACTCATCAACGATGACCACCTCGCCATCGCGAATGACATAGTCTTTGTCGAGCTCAAACAGCGCCTTTGCTCGCACTGCCGTTTCAAGGTGGTGCACGTATTTAATACCTCGGTCAGTGTAGATGTTATCAACCCCCAGTGCTTTCTCGGCCTTCTCAATTCCAGAGTCAGTAAGTTGAATCGCCTTCAACTTTTCGTCAACAGTAAAGTCTGTAGCGCGCTCAAGCCCGCGAGCAATTTGTGCAAACTGCACGTAAAGTTTTTCGGCATCGGCTGCTGGCGCTGAAATGATAAGCGGGGTTCGCGCCTCGTCAATCAATATGGAGTCTATTTCATCAACAATAGCAAAGTGGTACCCGCCTTGGTCAGGAGTACGCTGACGAAGCTCATCTTTAAAGTATGAAATGTTGTCGCGAAGGTAATCAAATCCAAACTCATTGTTGGTTCCGTAAGTTATGTCAGCTGCATACGCCTCTTGTCGAGTACAGACTTTTAGGAATTCGTCCGCCACTTCAAACCCCCCTTTTTCGTCACGCTCCGCGTCAGCCTCGGGATGGTTCGGGTCATATAGATACGAGATTTCATGGTTGATGACAGAAACAGACATTCCAAGAAACGAATAAATTTGCCCCATCCAGACTGCATCACGCCGTGAAAGATAATCGTTTACTGTAACAACATGTACTCCCTTCCCGGTCAGGGCATTGAGGTACGCCGGGAGCGTTGCTACCAATGTCTTCCCCTCACCGGTGCGCATCTCTGCTATATCACCGTTGTGTAGCACTGCCCCCCCGATAAGCTGCACGTCGTAGTGACGTTGCCCCAACGTTCGCTTGGAAGCCTCTCGAACCACTGCGAAGGCCTCGGCCATGAGTTCGTCGAGAGCCTCTCCCTTCTCTATACGAGCCTTAAAGTCAGCTGTTTTACCGCACAGTTCTTCATCTGAAAGTTTCTCGTACTCTCCTTCCAGTGCGTTTACGCGCTTCACTACAGGCTCTGCTTTCTTCAGGGCTGCTGCGTTCTCGTCGCCAAGTAATTTTTTAATTCCTTCAAACATGTCCGAGCATACTAGCAAAAATAGCCCTCCAAAGCACTCTATTTCTGGGCTTACGCCCACGGGAACGAGCTCCACTATTAGGCTTTGTTTTGGAGCTCGGACCCAACTCTTGTGTGACCCAAGAACGCCCCGGTACGGGACGTTCTTGGGTCACAGACACTGTGGAGGACGGGTGCGAGCTCCAAAACGAAAATCTTTATGAGTGCCGCCGCCCTCCACAGTGGCTACGAACGTATTACATTGTACTCTCTCGCTCGCACTGGTGCGAGCTCCCCATTTATTCTAAAGGAAAATCTTTATGAGTGCCGCCGCCCTCCACAATACCTGCGACTCAATCGGCAGTATACCACGGCAACAACCTAGCAAAAACCCACGACAAAACCCCCTTGCGGGGGTTTTGTCGAAGATTTTCGTAAGCCACACACAACTCAGTGGATGTGACACTCAAGGGGAAGTGTATCACGTTTTTTGAAAAAAGCAAGCCCCTTGCGCTGTCGCTGCTACTGCTGTAGGAGTATCTCTGGTTTAAGACCCTCGTCTCTTAAAAAGGGGAACTTTTCGAAGACATAGAAAATCTCTGCCTGTGCCCTGGCAGCATCACCCTTTCGGGCATATATGGAGGCCAGAGAAAAAAGCCTGTCCGTATCTCTTTCGTCTTCCGACAAACCCAGTTCCCACAACTCCCGAGCCCTGTCGTATTCTCCCCGTTGTATGAATATAGCCAACATCCTCTCGTCGGATGCTGCCCTGGGATCTTCAAGAAGCAGTCCGTATGCCAATTCCTCCTTGTCTGAACGCAGCAGCGCAAACGCATACAACAAGCGTGCCTCTACATTGGAGACTTCGAGTTCAAAAGCTTTTTTCGAAATAGATACCCCTAACTCAAGGTTCCCCGCGTTCACCGCACGCATGGCCAGTCGAATTAATATGGATTGCTTGTCTGGAGAAAGTGCGCTGGCACGCGAGAAAGCCTCCCACGCCGCCTCTTCGTTTCCGAATTTGCTATGCAGTCTCCCGAGTAGAAACGAGGGTCGTGGATCATTTGGTGCCAGGGCTTCCTGTGCCTCCAACCCCAAACGAGCCTTCGCATACCATTGATCACGACCCTCGTCAGAAAGCCAACCTCCCTGTGCAACATTTCCAGCAGCCGAAGCAAAGCTCTCTCTCACCAGTGGTTGCCCGTATGTACCGCGACGTTCAAGGTCTTCAAATTCTATGCGCGCAGCTGTGGCAATGGCTCGCGCTTCGGCAACAGCACCTTGTGCACCGAGCTGCTCTGCTGTAGCGGTATTAGAGAGAGCGCTAATCATACCTCTTGCTACTTGAAACGCCGGCACATTTACTGTCCACACAACTAATAGTGCCGCCACTACAGCAATCGGTACCCCTGCCGTTGTCGCAACGTTTAGAGGCAATTCCCTTATCCTATGTTTTACACCCCCCTCTTTTTCATTCACCGCTCGAGTGTGTATCCAGGCCAATAGAGAGAAGAATAGAATGTAACTTACTATATTATCGAAAACGGTCAGGTTACTAAATCCGTATGCTGCTATCAAACCAACCAGGATCCATTTCTCTACGATATATATATTTGGCGCCCGATAAATTAACCACAGAAGTGCAAAATATATTGAAATGTACGCAAGCACTCCGAAGATGCCTGCGGAAACAAACCAATCGAGTGCAACGTTATGAGTCCGATCAAACCATTGTTCCTGGGCATACAGACGAGGATCATAGTATTTGGCAAATACCAAGTTAAAGTTCTCTTGCCCCCAACCCAACAACGGTCGTTCCTTTATCCCCTCCCAGGCTATCCCCCATATTGCGGTACGCGAGAATATCGACTGGTCGGTAAGTGATATGGATGCAAATCGTTGTAGTAGCGGGTTTTCTTGTACAAACGAACTATCGCGAGCCAACCAAAAACCACCCACAAATATCACGATGGCGGCAACTCCTGCGATAGCTGAGCGAAAGAGTACCTTGTTGTCCCTCTTAGAGAATGCGATACCAAGTGCCGTTAGTAGTAGTCCGCCAATGATGCCCAGTGTTGCACCCCGTGCAGACGTGAGGTACACCGACCACAACAAAAACGGTAACGTTGCCAAGTATGCATATCGCTCTAGTCGAGAGATGTCATTTCGGGCTGCCAGTATCAGCGCAATGAACACATGAACGAGCGTGTACATCGCGAGGTATATTGGGTTCCCCAAGGTTGAGAAAAGGCGCACAACGTCCGTTCCAAACGACAACGCGATCGTGTGAAGTGCAACAAATGCACTCACCGTAAGTGAAACACGCCAAAACCATGTCCACAGTTTCTCTTGAGTCATCACGGCTCCGGCAACAAATAAGTATGCCAAGAGGTGCAGCAGTGTAATGTAGCCGTCCATTCTCTCAAAACCACTCCAGAAGCTATTGTAAAGATTCTCTCCAAAAATATTCGCCACTCCTGCAACTGTGACAAACGCAACCACTGACCAAAGGATGGGCGTCCATCGCGGTCGATACTGTGTTTGTATAAGCGCTAGTAATGCCCAGGCCACAACCATCACCTCAGTAATGATCCGGAATGCGAAGTTTTTTCCAGTCACATACGGAAAGAAGAGCGAACCAGAAACCAAGAGAACTATAAAAGGCATTGAGAAGACGCCCGCTAACGTTATCCATCGTAAGACTTTCTCCAATTGCATAGTAGTGCCGATTATAGCAGTGTGTGTTGGTGCTGCAACGCTAAGATCGTTGCGTGATACAATTCGCTAACATGCATGCATTTCTACTTAATTTACACTCAAAAATAACCGACACTCCGCCCGGCGCTGTTGCAAAGCGCTTCTGGAAAAACATAGTGCCGGCTTTTGTCGGCGAAGGAAGTGTCGCGCTCATATCTCTGGGAGTGTATGTGCTTGCGATTCGTTTCTTGGGTCCGGAGGAATTCGGCAGATGGAGTCTGGTGGCAAGTATGGGCGAGCTTTTGGCTATCGTTCCTCTGTGGGGGCTCGCCGCAGCAGCGCTCGTGTATCTCGGGAAAGACGAAAGTGGCAGAGGAGTCATTATAGGAACTGCGGTACGAACTACAATCATACTTTCGTTTATTTTCTTTCCGATATACGTCCTCGTCGAACCAATCCTCTCCCCACTGATACGTCTAGAGTCCACACTGTACACAGCAGCAGTAATCTACGCCCTCTTTATACTGTGGAATCACCTCTCTCAAGCATTCTTTAAGGGGGTCGATAAGTTCAAGATCCTCTCAGTATTTTTGATAAGCTCAGCCGTTATATTTGCGGGGGTAACATTTTTCTTCCTCCTTGTTCTTGACACAGTTACTTTCGAAAGCCTCTTCTGGGGCAACATCGCACGAACTACTGTATTGATACTAGCCGGAGCATTTGTGTTTAGGCGTAGTTTGTTCCGCTTCAGTAACACTGCTTTCAAAACACTCACGTCCTATGGGACGCTAAGCATGGCGAGTGTTCTGTTGGGGTTCTTCAGCCTCAGCAGCATCGACAACCTCATGATCAACCACTACCTGGGGACTGAATCCGTTGGAATCTACGCAGCCTACTTTATGGTGTTTGGCCTACTCGTCGGAAAGGTGCTCGGCACCGCATCGCAGGTATTTCTCCCCTTGGTGTCGGGGATAACTGACATACGCACATTATTTGCTAAGAGCCTCTCGCTGCTCGCCCCTAGTTCTGTAGTTCTCTTAGTTGGAAGCTTCTTGCTTACGTGGATAGCATTCATCTTCTACGGTGAGCGTTTCGATTTTAACCCTGGCATGGCCGCACTTGTCGCAGCAGCCGCAACTATCTATTTTCTTAAATCTCCCTTCGAGAGTATCTTGGCATCGCGAGGTGTTCCTGGTATCAAGTTCGGTCCACCCGTGGCCGGCATGCTTGCCTTTCTCAATGTGATGTTCAACATACTACTTATCCCGATCTGGGGCCTGCATGGAGCCGCCCTTGGCACCGCCTTGTCAGGACTCATCACACTACTATTCATCCTGTACCTTATTAAACGCCACTTCACTTAAAGACCGAGTGCTTTCTCGTACTCTTGTGCTTTGCTAGAGATATTGAATGTGTCTTTGTTCGCATCCGCCCATTGGTCAACACCTCGCTGTAGCGCGTGTAAAAGCTTCTCGTCAGTAAGAAGATCCTCTAAGGTGGTAGCCAGGGACTCGCTACTTCCTGCCTCAAACAACAGTCCATTTTCCCCACCGTTTACGAGCCCATGAAAAGCCGGGAGATCTGACGCCACGACAACCTTTCCCGCAAACAGCGCCTCTGTAACGACCAAGCCGAACCCCTCTTCTTCGGAAGGAACAACCAAAACATCCACGACTCGCAACGCCGCAGGAACGTCACCCGCGACCCCTTCAAACGTCACGTTCGTAAGCCCTTTCTCTTGCACAAATTGCTGCAACCGTGGCTCGAGTGATCCAGAGCCGAACACGAGCACTCTTGGGTTTATGTTTTTCTGAGAAAGATTAACTAGAGCATCTAGAAAATATTGAGGACCTTTGACCGGTTCCAATCTCCCCAAGAAACCTAATACCACCTCGTCTCCCTGTTGCCTCCTCCCCTCTTGTAGTTGCTCAATATCGACACCATTCTCGATGACTGTTATTTTCGTTCGTGGCTGCCCCCACGTTACTTGCAGAAAGTCGCGAACTGCCTCAGATACGGCAACTATATTTGTCGCAGCTCCAAGACCAAATCGCCTTTTGAGCAGATTTTTGAACCAACCAAACGCATGTACATCATGCTGCACAAGTACTCGTCGTCGCACTCCCGCCATACGCGCGACAGTCATACCCAAGACGTCGGCAGCAAACAATGAACTCATTACAGCGTCGGGTCGTTCCCTCTTTAGAAACATCAGCAAACGCGCAGCAGTTATCGGTGAGCTAAATACCCATAGCAGCTTCCCCAAAAAACCACCTATCGGTATTGAACCCAGGACGTACACTTGCGCAACGTTCTCGAACTCACTCTGCAGTGGACCACCACCTAAAACACTGACCACGTGTATGTCGTGTTGCTCAGAAAGTCGGGAGATGATATCAAGAAGCACACGCTCGGCTCCGCCGATTGCGAAGTTATTCATTACACACACTACTTTTTTTCTACTAGTTTCCATATACTGCCTTGATCATGAAAAAGACCCTCTTTATATCGCGATACGCCCCACCAATCATAGGCGGACCTCAAAATATGTATACGCTCATGCGCGACTTACCGCAAGAGTCGTACATAATGCTAACAAGCTTCTACAATATTGATAGCAAGTCAGCCACAGTCGGCTCATGGCTCCAAGGGAAGTACATTTTTTACGACAATCCCAAGGCAAGTAGTGAGTCAGCGCGCCTACATGCCAGCCCAACTGAAGAAAAAGGGCGAACATTCGTATCTAAGCTCAAGCATATTGTTAAGCAGTCTGCATTTATGCGCTCGCTTCTTGGTATCCCGATCATCTTCTCTCAACTTTTTGCGATCGTCCGCCATGGCAAGCGCACGATCAAAAAGGAACAAGTTGAAGTGCTTATGGGATTCTCCGACTACGGCCCAGCGATTATTGGCACCTACATACTCCATTTGCTCACTAAAAAACCATTTATGGTGTTTCTTTTTGATGTCTATAAGGGCAACCTCTATCCATTCCCTGGGCACCAGCTGGCAGTGCTTTTTGAAAAACGAATCATGCAAGCAGCTTCGAAGATAGTGGTGACCAACGAGGTTACTGCCGAAGTATATGAAAAACGCTATGGCCCCTCGATACGTGAGAAAATAGTTGTCATACACAATGCTACTCCTTCCAGCCATGCTCCATCGGAGCTGCCACCATACGACCCGAAAGAACCGTACTCCATCGTATTCACCGGCTCAGTGTACTGGCCACAGATAGGAGCACTCAGAAACTTGGTTACTGCAATAGACGGAACCAACATGCACTTAAAACTCTACACTCCCGCACCGGAAGACCTCCTAAAGAAGAATGGGTTGCTCAACAGTAATGTGGAATTCATGGGCTCAGCCCCATTTGAAGACATGCCGAAGATACAAGGAGCGGCTGATCTTCTTTTCCTTCCGCTTTCTTGGAACACAAAAAGTCCCGTAATCATCGACACCGCGACCCCCGGCAAACTTACCGACTACCTCATCGCCGGACGACCGATGCTCGTACACGCGCCGAGCAGCAGTTGTGTAGTGAGGTACACAAAAGAAAACGACTGCGCCCTCGTCGTTGACGAAGACAGTCCTGAAAAATTAAAGGAGGCTTTGGACGAATTCTTTGCAAACAACCCGGCAGAGATCGGTGCTAAATTGGTTGAGAATGCCCAAGCGCTCTACCATAAAAACCACGATGCGCTTAAGAATACACAATTATTCCGCGCTATTCTTGAGTAGCGTGACCAGACTTCTTAAGACTGCGTACTATATCTCCCTTATCACTGTACGTCTCAATGCGCCTAACCTCTCCCCGAACCGTTCGGAATACGTTAAAAGGATGGTCCTCAAATGGTACGCCGAGAACCTCCAAAGCCACGCCAACGGGCAACTGTGCTTCAGCGGTCCGCGCAACGCGAGGTACGTGATAACTTGAGGAAATTAAAGTAAGGTGACTGCCCTTTCCTAAGTCTCCAGACTGTATACGTTCCAACGTCTTCTCAAACTGTGTCTTGGTGTTCGACACGCCTCGACGACCAGAGTCTATCTGAAAAATATGACTATCTGGGATACCCATCTCACGAGCGATCTCCAACATTGTTGGTAATTGCTCAGTTTCGCCGTTAAGTACCAAGGGAGGAATCGTGCCAGAGCCTAGATCGCTCATGGTCACGTCATCCAGTGCTTTATTCAGCTTCTTCGCTGCAATTAGCTTGAGTACTTCTGCTCCAAACTTTATACGAGCGGTATTCTCAGGGTTTCCTTCTCGTTTACGCTCGTCAGCTTCTTCCAAACTTGGAGCTGCTGATAGCACCATGACGGCTTCAGTTTCTACCGGAACTTCAAACCCCTCTCGGGTCAACGCTTCTCGAAATTCTCCTTGTATAAGTTTCTTCCTAAATTCTCCTGGCTTCTCAATACTCATACCATCACTATACCAGTTCTTTTTTGAAAATTAGATTTACGAACCCTTCCCCATCAAATATACTTTCGTCTCGTAATGTCTCTATTGATACTAAAGAAAGTGTTCCATCATTTTCTATACGAAAAGCCGAGTACCTCATCTTCAAAAATAGTTCTACTGCCTCCTGCCCCTGGTCTTCTGCATCTCTAAGCAACTCCATTGCTATTATCGGCTCGCATTGCCCAAGTATTCTAGTAGACCCCTGTAGAATTTTTAACTCCGAACCCTCTGCGTCGATCTTTATGAAGTCCGGAACTACATTATTTTCTACGCAATATTCGTCTAGCGTTTGGGTTTCCACCTCAAACTTCGCCTGGGTATCCAAACTCCTCTCTATTGAGTTGGCTACAGAGTACGAGTCGTCTGCATAAAAATGAGACGTCCCGCTGTAGTCCAAAAGAGCTTTCTGATTAACAGTCGTGTTTGAGAGGTTCCTAGTGCTTTTTTGCAGAAGTCTGAAAATTTGCTCAGTTGGTTCAAAGGCATGTACTCTCCCGTTCTCACCAACCAATTTACTGGTTAGTAGCGTATAAAACCCACAATTCGCGCCTATATCAATTACTGTGTTGCCTTCGTGCATATTTTCAATGATATATCTGGTGAGTCCCGCCTCGCTAGTATTGTTCAGGAAGAATCCAAAGAACAAAAAGTAGAAATGTTCAGGCATTCGACAATAAATATTGTATCCAAAGAAAGCAATTGTGCTCTCGTCGTTGACGAAGACAATCCCAAAAAACTAAAGGAAGCTTTGGATGAATTCTTTGCAAACAACCCGGCAGAGACCGGCGCCAAATTGGTTAAGAACGCCCAGGCACTCTACCACAAGAACCACGACGCGCTTAGAAACGCCGAGTTATTCCGCTCCCTTCTTGGGAACTAGACCTCTCGAACTACTATCATGTTCTGGCGAGACCGTCCCTCACCCAAAATGTCGCCCTCCGGATTCTGGTAGAAGAATTCCACCTTATCCCCAAAATTGAGGGAACTTTCATCTAATCCAAAGTGTTTGTGATGTGGATTATTCCCTTCTTTTTCATGATACGGAACTGACGCGATTACCAATCGTCCCGCGCGACGCGTTAGATCATCATACGCTCCCTGGATGTCGTCCACGTGTTCCAAATACTCAAAAGCTATTACTACATCAAAATTCTTTCGTGGACTATCTGTAGTCAGCTCCATGTTCTCTCTTTGGTATTGTGTCCGCCCAAACTCGATAGCTTTCTCGTCGATATCGTACCCGACCACCGTTACCGAAGACCCACTTTCAGCTAAGATGAGTGACCCGTAGCCAGACCCACAGGCAAAATCTAAAACAGAGTCCCCCTTTTTTAGATATTTGGATGCGAACAAGTACCGATTCTTATGACATTGAGCGTTATCGTCTGTTTCGAGCCCCAGAATACGCTCCCCATCTGCGATGACAGATCTGTACCTTCTTCGTTGATAACGCTGTACAATTTTTTTGATTAGGTCTCGCATTTTATTTGCTTGGTTTTTCTTTGCCATAAGCTTGTCGGACGAAAGGTGAGTTTTTCATGTGCTCATACTGGCGAGATTTATCAAAGAAGCCGGCTTGCATCTTTTCTATAAAGTCAGCAGCGAGGCGCTCGCTTGGACTCCCTCCCTCGGGGTTGAGCACCGTCCTGTCCCAAGATGTATCCATATCGAAAGCCTCCTGCATTGCTTCGTAAAGTGTCTCCTCGCCCTCAAACCCTTCGAGGATTGTAGCTCCCGCCCAAATGGTCTCAGGACGCTCTGTTGAGCGACGCGCGATTACACATGGCACGCCAAGAATGAGCGCTTCCTCTTGCACCGTACCGCTATCGGAGACAATGAGGCGCGCTTCTTTTTCCAGTTTTGCAAATTCAAAAAATCCAAGTGGTTCAGTTCGTATGACGTGGTCGTCCTCAAGAATAGAGTCGAGTTCGTATTTTTCTAGAAGCCCCCTTACGCGCGGCATCACCGGAAACACTATTGGCAAGTCTTTTTCCTGGGCGAAGCGCACCAACTCGCGCAATTTTCGCTCCAAGATTTCCTTGTTACTTACATTCTCCTCACGGTGGAGCGTTACCAAAATATAGTTCTGAGATTGCTCATCTAACTTCCCAAGTATGTCACTTTTTTCAATATGCGGCGCAAGAAGCTCTACCGAATCGTGGATGAGGTTGCCAACGGATTCGACTCGAAATTCGGGAATGCCTTCCGCAACAAGAATATTTTTGTAGCGCGGCAAGTATGAGTACATTGCGTCTGAGAGGTGGTCGATGATGACTCTGTTCTTTTCCTCTGGCATGCGCCAATCGTAGCTACGCCCCCCTGCTTCAATGTGAACCACTGGCACACCACTGCGGGCCACTACAACGGACGAGAGTATAGTGTTGGTGTCGCCAAGGTACACGATCACATCCGGCTGTACCTCTTCTATCATGTCGAATACGCGCTCAGACAATAGCGATAGTTGCAGCGCGTGGTTGTTCTTACCCTGCTGCTGCAATGTCTTGCCCACACCAAGATCAATATCGGGCTGTCGCACGCCGCATTGTTTCAGAAATGTCCCGTATAGCTCATCGTCGTAGTGTTGCCCCGAGTGCACGAGCACGTGTTCAAAGGCATCGGTCGCATCAAAAAGCTCGATGACTTTAAACATCCGAATATAGTCTGGACGTATACCAAGGAGTGTAACAACTTTTGGCTTGTCCCCACTCATAGATCGTCTACCATCTCGCTGAACGTAGGTATATCCAATAAATCGTTCAGTTCCTTCTTTGTGGACATAGTTCTGTTTAGGAACTTAGAGTCATCACTTGCGATGTTGCACTCCACGCCGAATTTTTCCTTAAATTTAAGTAACATCTCGTACTTGGTAACTGAGTTTGAGAATACGTGATACAAGCCTTTTGTTGGGTACTTCTCCGGCTCAGACATTATTTTGTCGCAGACAACGCCAAATTGTTTTGTGGTTATGCCATTCCAGTGGTGGTCCGAGAAACCTGTAAGGTCTTCCCCTTCCTGTTTTAAGAACCACTCAAGTAGACTCGTAAAGCCCTTGAGTTCGCGCCCAATGATAGATGTACGAATGGTGAGACAATTTTCTGGCTCGCCCAAACTTTTAGAGAGACCGTAAATATCTACCGGTGTTTTTGGTGACTCTTCGTCGTATGGGAATCCCTCCTGTCCGTTGTAGACACAATCGGTTGTGACATGGATGAGCTTCTCACCGTACACACCAGCCAATACGTGTGGCAATGCGCCGTTAGTGAAGAATGTAAGAATTGGGTCGTCCATAGAAAACGGAATGGTCACACCCACTGCGTTGATAACGTAGTCTACGTCGCCAACTTCTTCCACGAACTTCTTTAAATATTCACCCGGGTCACCCTGTTTCTCGAGATAGTTTTCGTACACGGCTTTGGCATCAAAGGCTACAACTTTGTGCTTA
>DCYR01000008.1 GCA_002331495.1 Patescibacteria group bacterium UBA2105
TTGTAGGGAAGGTTTCCCCGTTCGTTTGAGTCGCGTTTGCTTCCGGTTCAGGGACAAACACATTCATTCCGAACATTACGAGCACTCCAAGAACCCCTGCAATCAAATGCTTGGCGGCATCTCCGTTTCGGATTATAGCTCGAACCGTGCTGGGAAGAAGATCGCGGAATACGACATAGAGAAACGCACCGGCAGAAAATGAAACCAGTATTGGAACCAGGCTGGTAGTATTTGCAACAAACGTTCCCAGAAGAACCCCCAAAAGGATTGTAGAAGAAGCGATAAGGCTCATCGTAAGAGCACGCAAGGTCGAGTAGCCAGCTTGTTTGAGGACAAAAAATTCTGATATTTCTTGCACCGCCTCGTGCAACAATACTGCAACGGTTACTGCGATACCGAATCGTATGTCTATAAGAAAGGCAGGCACAAGTAGAATACCGTCAACAATATTGTGAACCGAATCTCCAAGAAGTATGCGCCGTGCGTCGGTACGAGTGTGGTCGTGTTCATTTTCGGTGCCGTGGTGATGGTGGTCTGTTGGAATCAAGGAAGTAGCGACCTCAAGCAGTCCAGCGCCAAGCAATGCTCCTAAAACAACCAGGGCCACATTGTTACTCATCTCGATTGATTCTGTAAAGAGACCATATGAGACAATCACGAATACCCCGGCAGCAAACGTAACGAGGTAACGCATATTTCGCTCAAGCCACTTGCCTGCACTGTTCCACACAAAAACAACTCCAATCAGTGAAACGAGCATAACAGCGGCGGCAGCTAAAAATGGTGTTGCGATCATCCCGTTATTATTGCGTGTGCCAGTTTACAAATCAAGTCATAGAGTATTGTGGAAATACGGTACACTTGACTCATTGTATCGGGTATACTATTAGCCATGCCTATCATTTCTCGTTTTCAGGCTATTGACGATAAGGATAAAACTCGAGCGGTACGCCAGTTGGTTGAAGATTCGACAGCAGATTTCGATTATTTCCTCATGCTTATATTGTCAGTGCTCATGGCCACGTTTGGTCTTCTTGCGGGGAGCGAGACGATAGTTATCGGTGCCATGCTCTTGGCACCCCTCTTGGCTCCAGTCATGGGGTTAGCACTCGGAACATCGATGTCACACTACTCGCTCATCTATCGATCTCTTTCGACCATTGGGTATTCCATTGTGCTCTCTGTGGGAGCAGCGATACTCGGTGCCTTTTTGTTCTCGGTAAGCAATCTCAGTGGTGGCATCAATGAAGTCATTCTGTCGCGTACTGAGCCGTCACTTCTATATTTTATAGTTGCAATTATTTCCGGATTCGCAGTCGCATATACATCGGTGCGGCCTAATCTTTCGTCGACCCTGCCCGGGATTGCTGTTGCAGTGGCACTCATTCCGCCTCTGGCAGTATTCGGGGTGGGTATAGCTATGTTTTCACCTCCAATAGTTGCAGGTTCGGCTGTTATGTTTCTAATAAACGTAGCGGGTATTGTGTTCGCAGGCATGGTCACTTACTCACTGATGGACGTACACCACAAGCGTTTTATCGCCGAGAGTACCATCAAGAGAGAAAAGGAGCGCATAGAAGAGGAAACAGAAAAAATAAAAGAAATAGTGGAAGAAAGTGCCAGCAGTCAGTCGTGATACACTCTCTTGATGGAAAAGAGGATAGTAGGACATGTAGACATGGATGCTTTCTTTGCGTCTGTTGAAGAGCGGGACAAACCGTATCTTAAAGGGTTGCCAGTTATTGTAGGATCTGATCCAAAAGGGGGTATGGGTCGTGGAGTGGTTTCGACAGCGAATTACAAGGCGCGCGAACTTGGAATAGGCTCAGCCTTGCCGATACGCAAGGCGTGGGAGTTATGCGAAAATTCGAGAAAAACCGGAGGGGACCGATGCGTATTTATTACTTCTGGATCTCGTGGTTATGGGTTAGCATCTAGCGAAGTATTTTCCATTGTGCACAAATGGGTACCGAATATATCGCGAGCAAGCATCGACGAAGCGTATCTAGATTTGGGTTTTTGTAAGTCCTTCAAAGAAGCAAAGAAGCTAGCGGTGGAACTTAAGAAAGAAATCAAGAATAAAACAAAACTTACGTGCACGATTGGCATTAGCAACAGCCGAATGGTTGCTAAAATCGCCTCTGGCTACAAAAAACCAGACGGCCTCACAGTTATTCTTCCGCGTAATGTAGACAAATTCTTGCGCCCGTTACCGATACGCAGCGTTCCCGGTATTGGAGAGAAAAATGAAAAGATATTCCACAGATTGGGCGTGAAGACAATTGACGATGCCCAACAGTATTCGTGGGAGGAGTTACAAAATGCGTTTGGAAAACACGGATTTTCAATCTGGGAGCATGTGCGCGGAATCGACGAGAGAAAGGTAGAGTCAAGTAGGGAGAAAAGAAAATCAATAGGGAAACACCATACTTTCGCTAAAGACACGAATGACATAAAAAAGGTGGCAAAAACCATGGGGAAACAAATAAGGTTGATACTCAACGAGGTAAGAACACAGGGATTCAAAGAATTCAGGACCGTTGTTTTAACGGTACGTTTTGACGATTTTACAACGGTAACTCGTTCACTCACGCTCCCATCTGCTATTAGTACAATTACACAGCTAGAGCTAAAATCGACCAAATTATTGTTGCCGTTTTTCGAAACAGCGGGCAATCCGGCTAACAAGGCGATTCGCTTAATTGGTATTCGCGTTGAGAAACTTAACTGAATTGTGAATAAGCCTCTCGTTTTGTATCATCACTGTTACAATAAAGATACATGGACTGGTACTCGATTTTGGTTGTGTCCCACATAGTTGGCACTGTTCTCGGTGTCGGAGGGGCTACGTTCGCGGAAGTGAATATCGTGCGAGCTCTCAGTGATGGCAGAGTATCTCCAGATGAAAGCAATCTCATGAGTGGCACCTATACAGTGTTGCGGCTCGGATTCTTTATAGCCCTTATTTCCGGGTTTGGTTTCCTTATCTACTATCGCCTAAATGGTATGGAGGAGCTTCTGTATGAACCAAAATTATGGGCGAAGATGACAATCATTGGTCTTATAGGCTTAAATGCTGCCTTGCTCCAATTACGCAAGATACCCCTTTTGTGGGGAAGCGCCATTTCGCTCACGTCTTGGTATGCGGCATTAGTTCTGGGGTCGATTCATGATGTCGAGTATTCATATTTTACTGTTATGGTTATGTATGCCACGGCAGTTGCAATAGTATTTTTCACCCTGAAGCGTATAACCGAGCGCTTCACTAAAAAACACTAACCATGACACCATTACTCTCAACAGCCCTTGCGACCCACATTATTCTCGGGGTTGCCGCCATTGGTCTTACGTACTTTGCTTTCATGCAGTTATTGCGAAGTACCCCTGCAATCGGTTGGGCGCTTACACTTACGACATGGTCTACGGTTTTGTTTTTTATTTCCTGGGGGAGCTCTGCGTACTATTACGTTGCATACTATGGCAAGGCAGTGAAGCCTGTCATTAAAGCAGGCGAATATCCGTGGGCGCATGCGGTGTTCATGGAAGGAAAAGAGCACGTCTTTCTCTTCTTGCCTTTCATGGCGCTCACACTCACTCTCGGACTCGCGTTTCTTCGCAGAAATCAGAACTCACAGCTGCAGAAAGCCCTTGCTGTCCTTGCAGGCACATTGGTAATTCTTGCAACATTTGTGGCCGTAGCAGGCATAGTAGTATCAGGGGCGGCCAGGTAGAAGAATAGATAAAGTATGAAAAATGTAAATCTACAAAGCGTAAAAGCAGCAGCAGAGGGGGTCGCGGCCGTCGCAGTTCTCGTCGCGGTGCTCACTATTGTTGGCGAAATGTGGTTCCCCCTAAAAGATTTGCTTACAAATGTATTTATGCACCACTGGTTGGGAAAGAGCGCATTATCGATAGCAGTATTTGGGGTTGTATATCAAATGAGGAAGGGCGAATATGCACGGACTGATACTACAGCCCGTTCAATATACCTCGCGGTTATACTTAGTTTCCTCGCAACTGCGGCTCTGATCGTCTTTTTTGTATTACATTCACTTGGCATTGTATAATCCTGCAATGCAGAAGATAGAGAAGATTTCACAACGTAAGGAGCGGATTAAAAAACTTGTTGCAAAGCTAAAACGAATGTACCCAAAGCCCAAAAGTGAACTCAAGTACGAAACTAATTTTCAGTTTGTTGTCGCGGTCATTTTGAGTGCGCAATGTACCGATGCGAGGGTTAATGGGTGCACGAATATACTCTTTAAAACATACAAGACCCCAAAAGATTTTGCTGAGGCAAGGCTCGAAAAGCTGCGAATAGAGATTTCATCGGTACCATTTTTCAGAAATAAGGCAAAAAATATCATCACTGCAGCCAGGGTTGTACAAGAGGATTTTAACGGAAACGTACCAAGAACCATAGAAGAATTGACTACTCTTCCAGGTGTTGCATACAAAACAGCAAATGTTGTACTTGGAGAACTGTATGGAATTTGGGCAGGTATTGCAACCGACACACACGTGCGGCGCTTTGCCTTGCGTTTTGACCTCACCGACAACACTGACCCAACGAAGATTTCGAAGGATCTTGAGGCGCTGACACCAAAAAGGGACTGGAAGTATGTAAACAATGGGTTTGTACTCTACGGGCGTTACATATGCCCTGCGCGCCAACATGCATGTGACGAACACCCCCTTACAAGAATATGGCCGCCATCGGGGAGTCGATGGCCAAAGGCAAAATAGCCGTGAAAAGACACCTTTTGAGGATCACTGAGGATATTTATAAGGTCCTGCCACCTCTCCAAGAGTATAGTACTATACGCCTATGGCTGACTTGAAACCTATGGCAGTGTTTGATGTAGATGGAACCATCTTTCGGTCCAGCCTTCTTATTGAGCTGGTGGAAACGATGGTTGAGGAGAGGATATTACCGAAAAGTGTCGAAAAGCTTTATCAAGATGCACACAAAAAATGGCTTGATCGTGAAGGAGGGTATGCAGAATACATTGGCGCAATGATTGATGCGTTCTACGGCCACATCAAGGGAGTACACTATTCAGACTTCGTAGATACTTCCAAGCGAATCGTCGCAAATCAGGGAAAGCACACTTATCGATATACACGTGACCTAATAAAGAAGCTGAAAAGCGAGGGGTATTTTCTGCTAGCGGTGTCGCACTCACCAAAAACCATACTCGACCAATTTTGTCCGCGCCTGGGCTTTGATAAAACGTACGGCATGATCTATGAAATAGGTCCCGAGGACAGATTAACGGGGGAAGTGGTTGATAGGCATCTTATACTGAATAAGGCATATATAGTAAAGCGCGCTGTTGAAAAGGAAGGTCTCACATTCAATCGATCTATTGGAGTGGGAGACACGGAAGGTGACATATCGTTTCTTGAGCTCGTTGAGAAACCCATTTGCTTTAACCCGAACTCAAACCTTTATAGACACGCCAAAATTAACGATTGGAGAGTCGTAGTAGAAAGAAAGGACGTTATATATGAAATCCAGTGAGCGGACGTTTCGCAGAAAGGTGCTCAATTTTTACAAAACGCGTGGTCGACATCACCTACCGTGGCGTAAAACCAGAGACCCGTACCATATATTGGTGTCGGAAATGATGCTGCAACAAACGCAAGTTAGCCGAGTTATTCCAAAATATACCCAATTTCTTGAAAGGTTCCCCACCGCACAAACCCTATCGGATGCAAAACTTTCGGAAGTACTCAAGCTATGGAGTGGTCTTGGGTACAACAGGCGTGCACGTATGTTGCACGAAGCCGTGAAGTTAATCCAGGCTGAATACAAGGGAAGTTTCCCCAAAAGTGTACAAGAACTTGAAAAATTGCCCGGGGTCGGGTCATATACTGCTCGAGCAATATTGGTGTTTGCGTACAACGAACCTGTCGTCATGCTAGAAACCAACATTCGTAGTGCATTTCTTCACGAGTTTTTCAAAAACACAAGTGGTGTTTTAGATGCCCAAGTACTTTCAGTAATCGAGGCATGTGTAGATACGAAAAACTCGAGAGAATGGTACGCAGCACTGATGGATTACGGATCACATGTAAAGAAGGCATATCAAAACCCTGGCCGAAGGAGCAAACACCACATCAAGCAATCCAAATTTCGAGGATCTCTGAGAGAGGTTCGCGGCAAGATACTTTCTCTCCTTGTGGAACGGTCGCATACGGAAACCTTGCTGACAAAAGAAACAGGATGTTCTAGTGAGCGTGTGCGCGATGCGCTACTAGGGCTTTCTGGGGACGGGCTAGTAGTGAAAAAGGGAAGAAATTGGACATTGGCTACTTAGTGTCGTTGAGGATAGCAGCAAAGGAAATACCACTAAGCATCACGAGCGCAGTGGCCAAAAAGATAAACTGCAGCGGTATAAAAAAAAGGATTATTGTTCCAAATAGTGGACTAACGATATACGCCAACGGGTATAACATGCGAAAGGCACTCACGTCGTCGGCATCGTCCGCTTCCACGTGCTTAAAGAAGTACCCCTCTGTAGAAATCTCGATCATCGCTGCTCCTATTCGGGTAGCAAACAACCATACTGTCCAGGTTAGGACAGAAGTCGTCACAAGAAACGACAAGGCACCAGTCGTGATTGCAATAATTGCAAAGCCAAGTATGAGTATTTCTTTCTCGCCCCAATAAAGGTCAGCCAACTTACCGAGGGGTATTTCTAAAATAACGTACGCAATCGTTGCAACCGATATCATGACCCCGATACTCGAAAGAGGCATACCCAAGGTCCCGTATATGTAAAGAGGCAAATAAATCACCATTATTCCGAAAAAGAAACGCAATAGAAACGACGCGGCAAAAACTCCACGAAGATTTTTACTGTTCTTCAGAGAACGTAAAAATTTGTGAATATCGAGCTGTATGTACCTTGGGTCACGAAAATATTCAAGCTGTGAGGCAGCGATAAATATAAAAGGGACAAATAGCAACGCAGAGACCACGAACAAAAGGTCAAAGTTACCTCCGCTCACGATGTAGCCACCTGCCAGGGGTGCACCTACCCAAGCAAGATTTGATATTGTAAGAAAAATTCCACGAACTCCTCCGGTATTTGATTCGCTTTTTGTAAAACCTTCAAGGAATATGTCGAGCGAGAAGGCTATGAGTGCGGGAATGACAAAGGCTAAGAGGAAAACTCCGAATACGAACACCAAATTATCCAAAAATACGAACCCGGTAAACGTGAGCAACTCCAGCAGTCCCAGGGAGAGTATGTTAGTGTAATTGCCTAAGCGGCGCAGAAAATAGGGCGCAAAAGCTATAGAAACAAGGGTCAGCATAGACCCTACTGCGTAGAGCACGCCCACAAACTCTTGTGGGAACCCTTTGTCGACTAAGAATGTCGACATATAGTAGGCGACTAACGCTAAGTGGAGTGCAAGAACAAAGTTCAGTGCATAGAGTGCATAGCGAGATCGCACCGCAAGAGCCACTGACCTTCTACGCCTACCGTGGATAATAACCATTGAGTTATTATACCCCCACGATTACTGGAATGACGATAGGGTTTTTGTGAGTTTTTTGCAGCAGGAATTTAGATAGAGTGTCGGTCAATTCGTTCTTTATGTTATCGATGTCGACTTTTCTAGAGGTCGAGAATTCATCTTCAACGGTTTTTTTGACGATAAGGCGTGCCTGACCAAGAAGTTCTTGTGATTCACGCAGGTACACAAAACCGCGAGAGATAATATCAGGGGATTTGCGCAATTTTCCTGCTCGCAGGTTCACCGTTACTACGACCACGAAGATGCCGTCCTGAGCAAGTGCTTGTCGGTCCTTAATGACGGCTTCTTGAATGTCGCGTACGTGTAGACCTTCGACTATGCGCGTTGTCATGGGAGCTTTTGCATCGAGTCGTACGAGTGTCTCTCCCTTATCGCGAATTTCAACGATTGTCCCATTATCCGGTATGATGATGTCCTCGGGCTTGAGACCGCACGATTCCTGTATCAAGTCGGCGTGCATGCGCAACATATAGTGGTATCCATGTTGAGGAATGAAAAAACGCGGCTTGACTTGTTTATGGATCCACTTGGCTTCCTCTGAATTTCCGTGACCCGATGCGTGTACGTCGCTTGTTTCGTACGTCATGATGTGCGGACCTTGACGTGCAATTTTATCTTTCAGCGACTGTACAGCCCGCTCGTTTCCGGGAATAACTGAAGATGAAAGCACGACAGTGTCTTTCGGTGTGAGTTTTACAAATCGGTGTGTCTTGTCAGCCATGCGCATAAGTGCTGCGTATGTATCCCCCTGGGCACCAGTCGCAAGCACAAGAATCTTGCCTTCCGGGTAATCGTTCATCTCTTCCGATGAAATAAGTGTTCCCTTTTTAGCCTTAAGCAGACCAAGCTCTTTGGCGATTTCCAAATTACCTTTCATGCTGCGCCCTTCTACGACAACTTTTTTGCCATTGCGCTCAGCTATTTCAATGATTTTGATGACTCGCTCAAGCTGTGAGGCAAACGTACCAATGATAAGACGATGTTTTGCTTCCTTGATAATCCCCTCGAAAGTTTCGAACACTTTGTGTTCGGGAATTGACCACCCGGGACGACCAGTGTTGGTTGAGTCCATGAGCATACAGAGTATCTTCTCATTTTTAAAAAGACTGAAGGAGTCTTTTTCTACCTGGCTTACGTTGCCTGAACCGTCGTGATTGAGCTTGATGTCGCCAGTAATAGCTACGCCACCAAACGGGGTTTTAATGATTACCCCCATAGAATCAGGAATGGTGTGGGTCACGCCGTAGAAGCGCAATTTCAGAGCACCAACATTTATGGTTTCTGATTCTTCGACTTCACGTATGTCCGGAGTTTTTAAGTGAGGAAATTCCTCTTGTCGCTTCTTAATCATGACACCAGTAAGGCGGCGGGTGTATATAGGAGGATTGCCGATTCGGTCGATTATGTAAGGTATGCCGCCTATGTGGTCTAGGTGTCCGTGAGTAATGACCATGCCACGAATTCTCTCTTTACGGTCTTCAAGGTATTGTGTGTTCGGCAAGATGTAGTCAACGCCGGGTGTCTCAGCTTCCTGGAACATGAATCCGCAGTCAACGACGATGATGTCATCGTTAAACTCGACAGCAGTCATGTTGCGTCCAATCTCTTCCACCCCACCTAGGGGGATAATGCGTATCACGTCATTTTCGAGTTGCGGAATGACGTCGTCTTTCCTACGAGCGTGTGGTCGTGGCGCTTGTGGACCACGATTACGGATCGCAGTGCGAGGGCGCGCCTTCCTGTTGCTCCTACGGGAAGAGCCATCTCTATTTGAGTTCGCCTTTTGTGTGCTACGAGCAGTTGAGCGTGTAGCAGTGTAATTGCGCGACCCTTTGGGTGGGCGGCGCGAAGTAGTTCGTTTTTTTTCCATTAGTTATGTACGTTAATAAATCTAGTAATGTTTGTATTTACTGAAAGAAGTACCACACACGCTCCGTTTGCGTGTGCCAAAGATATGCTCCAGAAAATCTCTCACTTTTGGTTTCGACAAGCCCAATGTTTACACCACGTAGGTATTTCGGGATTACATATAAGAAATCAGGAGCATACAAAAAGATGGCTGGCACATCTTTTTGTATTTCCTCTTCAAACTTAAGATACAACTCATCACGTTCATTGCGATCAGAAACGGTACGTGCCTTTGCGAGAATATCATCTACTGTTGAGTTTGTATAAATGGCTATGTTAAGACCCGGATCGTCTTTTTGCGAGGAGTGCCAGAATGCAAATAAGTCGAGTCCTCGCCCGACAACTTCCCCAAACAGTAAAGCTTCGTAGTCACGGGGACGTATTACGTTTTGGTTAAGCTCTCCCGTTTCAAACACATTAACCTTTACGGGAATACCAGCTTCGGTCCAAATAGTAGCAGCCAGTTGTGCTGCTCGTTTAAGCTCCGGTGTATTTGCTGTCGCGATCGAAAATGTGAGAGGTTGCGTTCCGTTAGTCCACATGCCGAGTTCCTCATCAAATGTCCAGCCTGCATCGGTAAGTATTTCTTGCGCTGCTGCGCGTCGGCTCTCGTCACTGAGGAAGTTTGAGGCTTCAACGGTCTGCCCGGTAACAGTACCCGGGGGTATTGGGGAGTCGATGATAGTTCCATACCCACTGAGCACCTCTTGGACGATACGTTCTTTGTCGATAAGTACGTCAAGAGCCCGGCGCACTTCTTTATCGGCGAATAAGCGGCTCTTGTTCTGGTTGAAGAAAATTGCAAATATCCTCGGAAATGCGACACGCAGCAGACTTGAGCTGTCTGAGACACTCTTGTCGAGGATTGCGGAAGACACAGCGCTCAGACTACTAATTTCCCCGTTTGTATAGGCATTTACGAGCTCATTTTCGTTTGCATAAAAATTCATCACGAACTTGTTTATATAAGGACGTCCCAACGTGTAGCTTCCGAATGGTCGAAGGTCGTAAGACTTCGGTATGCCTGAGGAGTTATAGGAGATCTGCTTGAGCTTAAAAGGGCCGGACCCAACCGGTTGTGTGTTGAAATTACTGAACGCAAATTCTTGCGGCGACACGTTGCGCCATATATGTCGTGGAAGAATTCCCATCGTTGTATTTTCGAGAAATGGAGCATACGGGCGATCAAGAACAAAACGAACTTCGCGGTCATTAATCTTCTCAACCTTGACTCCGTCCCAATCTGCTCTTCGAGGGCTCTTGATAGATGCATCTTGTGCCATTTGCACGGTGAAAACGACGTCGTCTGCAGTCAGGGGGACTCCATCATGGAAACGGGCATCATCGCGGAGCACGAAGTTATATTCGGTACCGTCCTCAGATATTGTGTATCGTTCAGCAACATCCGGTATCAGAGTTCCATCCGGAGCTGGTCGTGTGAGCCCAGCGTATATGAGCGTAGTGAGGTCACGATCAGTGTCAGAGAGGGCAAGGAGGGGGTTAATGAAGCGAGGAGCACCAATGACTCCTTCGCGAATCACGCCACCTTGAACAGGGACCTGGGTGGTAGCTTCTCGGTTAACTTCGGTGAATACTGCAAATGTACTTAAAACAAGAGCTGTAGTTAACATCCAAAATACAACACGCTCGAAGGGAGAGAGAGAACGTATGACACGTTGTAGAGAGACAACCTTAGGAATCTCATACTCGCGCAAAAGACGCGAAGCCGCACTGTAGTTTTTTCTTTTTATTTGTTCTGTGTCCATGCACTTATATACAATCGGACTCACGCTTACTTAGGCGCAGATATTAGGGCCTGTTTGTCGTTATGCGACCAGCAGGTTTAATAGTGCAGTGAGAGCAAAAAGCGCCCCAAGCGCAATAGTCACGTAGAAAAGTGTCCGCTCAAGCCCGCGACGTGTGTGAAAACCCGAAGTAAAATTGTCTGCGCCAAATGCACCACCGAGCCCCGAACCCGTCTGCTGTAGCAGAATGGTTACTATCAAGAGGATCGAAAGCGCAATCTGGATATACGGTAGTATACCTATCAAACTTTCCATGTAGTAGAGGAGTATAACAAGGGATTGAGAAATGGCAAGGTGTCAAGGCGTGTACACGAACAGTGAACACGTTTTAGTGCTAGCTTCGAAATAGGGTGTGCAGAGATATTTCTACCCCAGGGTGAACAGCGTGCTTTGTCATACGCAATTGGTTGCGTTGGTTGCAGTTAGATGCATATGGAGCAGGAAGAAGAGATCTATCTTCTGCAAAGCCAGTTGTCACGAGAATAGACATTGTAGTTGCGAAAGATGCATGAGATTTGCATCTCAGACTTTCTTTTCTATAATGATGCCCACCGAGTGCATGTGAAGTGCACGCGATTACAAGAGAGTAATTAACTAATAGTCAGTATGGCAAAAACAAAAATAATGCCGCTTGGCGACCGCGTTTTGGTTGACCCGGTCACCGCAGACGATAAAACTGCTTCTGGCATCATCATTCCTGATACTGCGAGTCGTGAGAAACCCAAGCAGGGAAGAGTAGTAGCCGTGGGCACACTAGAGGACGTGAAAGATATAACCATTGGCGACACTGTGCTTTTTAGTGACTATGGGTACGATGAAGTAAAGGTTGATGGGCAAGAGTACTACATCATTCAATCAAAAAACTTACTAGCAGTAATTAAGTAATATCATGGGAGCAAAAAAAGTCATTTTTGATCACGAAGTACGCACCGTGCTTAAGGCGGGCGCAGACACGGTAACGAATGCAGTACGTGTCACGCTTGGCCCCCGTGGTCGCAATGTTGCCCTCGATAGGGGATTTGGGGGTCCCACTATCACGAACGACGGAGTCTCGATCGCTAAGGAAATTGAACTGAGGGATAAGTTCGAGAACATGGGCGCCGAAATCGTGAAGGAAGTTGCGACCAAAACAAATGATAAAGCAGGTGACGGAACAACAACCGCGATGGTTCTGACCGGAGCGATTCTCACTGAGGGCCTCAAGCGAACTGCTATGGGAGCAAATGCCATGGTGGTACGCCGGGGCATAGAAGCTGCCGCAAAGGATGCTGTTGAAGAACTCCGCAACATGGCAAAGGAAGTGAGTTCGAAAGAGGACATCCGTAATGTTGCAAGTATTTCTGCCGAATCTGTGGAGCTGGGTAAAACTATAGCCGATACCATCGGCAAGGTAGGCAAAGACGGCGTGGTCACTGTCGAGGAGTCACAATCGCTCGGTATTGAGTCTGATGTCGTAGAAGGTCTCGAGTTCGACAAGGGGTACGTTTCGCCGTATATGATCACTAATACCGATCGCATGGAAGCGGAAATGAAGGACGCGACGATACTGATTACGGACAAAAAGATTTCAAGTGTACAAGAGATTTTGCCGCTGCTTGAAAAGCTTGCGCAAGCAGGTAAGAAGGATCTTACCATCATTGCTGATGACGTAGAGGGTGAGGCGTTGGCGACGTTTGTAGTCAATAAGTTGCGCGGCGCTTTCAACGTGCTAGCGATCAAGGCGCCCGGGTATGGCGATCGCAAAAAAGAAATGCTCAGTGATATCGCAACTGTTGTGGGAGCCGAGGTAGTTTCAGAGGATGCGGGACGCAAACTCGAAGACGCCGACGTTTCCATGCTCGGTAAGGCAACTCGAATCGTAGCAACGAAAGACACTACAGTCATAGTCGGTGGAAAAGGAAAGAAACAAGAAGTAGCGGCACGGGTTGAGCAATTGCGTACGCAGGCAGCACAGACCGACTCGAAGTTTGACAAGGAAAAATTGGACGAGCGGATTGCAAAACTTACCGGAGGCGTTGCTGTCATTCGTGTTGGTGCGGCGACTGAGACTGAGATGAAATACCTCAAGGACAAGATTGAAGATGCAGTGAATGCAACGAAGGCCGCTATTGAAGAAGGTATTGTAACCGGCGGGGGGTCTGCATTGGTGAAAGTTTCCAGCAAGCTAGCACAGAGCAAGCATGCTCAAGGGCATGATGAGTTTGCGATAGGATACCGTATTCTCATTGAGGCATTGCGGGCGCCGCTCGCACAAATTGTCGCGAATGCAGGTCGTGATGATGCGCCAGTTATACTCAGAGATATCATGAAAAAGGGCGGAAACTATGGTTTCGATGCCTCTAGTGATGGGGATGAGTATCTCGTTGATATGCTTGAGGCAGGCATCATAGATCCTGTGAAAGTCACGCGGTCAGGGGTAGAGAATGCAGCTTCAGCCGCCTCCGTATTGCTCACTACCGAGGCAGCCGTCGCAAATGATCCGGACGAGGAAGAAGCTTCTCCTCCAATGCCGGGAGGCGGAATGCCAGGAATGATGTAGCGTGTAAATCACCGCTCTAGGAGAGCGGTGATTTAGGTAGTTCTAATGCAGCGGGAGAAATCAGACGCATCACTACATCGTTGTGCCCGGTCCGTCACCAGAAAATAATCACGCGCTGCTTGCAAATCCAGTTTTGTATCAATCAGGCCGTGCGCATAAAAAATTGAATCAACAGTGCTCGGTAGTAGGTACAGTAGATGAAGTTGCGGCAATTGTATGCCCACGTTTCTCATATGACGCACGATACTGGTTGTACAACTGTGCAGCGCTGTGTTAAAGAACGCAGCACTTGCGTGTATCGCGTTTATTTTTTCAGACATGTTTTTGAATAACTCTTGAACCTTGTCCGCGGAAAGTATCAGGGGATACAAGCGCACGGTATCCTTGCGGTGGTTAGTGCGCAACTTCACCGCATCTTCTTCATCGGCGACCACATACATTATCTCGTATCCACGAACCAGTCCTTTCCACGGAGAAAACATATCGCCCTCTTTTTTTCGTATTTCCGGAGAGACTACAATATATGTTCCATTTTCCAGCTGAAAGGAAAGAAACACATGAGCAGGGCGAAGCCCGAATATTGACCATTTGCTAAATGGTTCGATGCCCAACCACACTTTTTTTACGTCTGAACATGAAAACGTCCAATGTGAGTGCGTTACATCGTAATCATCAACACCGCGGTAACGTGCCTGACGAACGTTGTGGACGGTGACGTATTCTCCATATGAACTAACAGACGGCAGTAGTTCCTGGTCACTTGACCACTTCCTATCATGAGAAGGTACCCGGATAGCTATCGCTATTAAAGCTATGGCTGAGAGAATTACAGCAACAGCAGAGAATTCGAAGTACAGCATACTGTATCATGGTACAATTCAACGAATGATTGGCAAATTGTCGGCCACATTGATATTAGCAACGTTGCTTACGGCATCAACGGAAATGGCCAATGCTCAATTACTAGAACCTGCTGGTACTCCAGAGACGACGATCATAACAGTTGGTACTACAACGTATGAAACGGCTTTTCCAACCGCGATTCTCAGAAGCGCAACGGATCGACTTCAGGAGATATTGTATTATTTGAGAACATTCGACTCTCCCGTTTCTGCTCAGGCCCCGGATTCGAAAGCGGCACCAGTTGCTGGCGAAACCCTAAACGTCTATACCGATATCGCCAATACAGCATTTGCTGACGGCGCGGCTAACTCAACCGCAATCGAAGATGTTATAAGTAAAGCTTCTGAGCCGTGCTATGTATTTAAAGAAAGTTTAGAAATCGGCGATAAAAGCCCCGAAGTCTTGAAAATCCAGCGTTTCTTGAATCGAGTCCTCGAAACCCCGATAGCGACTTCAGGCCCAGGGTCGAGAGGAGAGGAAACTGACTACTTTGGACCGCTCACTTTTGATGCCGTGCTTGCGTATCAGGGCCGCTATGCCGACGAAATCCTGGAACCACTGGGTCTAATAGCACCGACTGGATATTGGGGCGCATCTACTATTGTTCACGCAAACGCTCTCTCTGGCTGTATTGAGAAGTAGGCGCAAAATAAAAGAAAGACACAAAATAACATTGCATTCAGGCGGTGTTTTGGTATAGTGCGGCCTTATATCATGACTGAGCTCAACGTAGTAAAACGCGACGAGAAAACAAAAGTATCCGCCCTGAGGGAGGAGGGGAAGATTCCCGCTGTGTTTTATGGGCCGAAGGAGGATAGCACACCCATAATCCTTGATGCCCGTGAGTTTGTGCAAGTATGGAACCAGGCTGGAGGATCGTCTATTGTGGACCTAAGAGGAGTCGGTGAAGACAAAGAAATACTCATTCACGACGTTACATGGCACCCAGTAAAGGGAACTCCGACTCACGTAGACCTGTATTGTATTGAGCGCGGCAAGAAACTTAATGTATCCGTACCACTTGAGTTCGTCGGAGAAGCTCCCGCTGAAAAAGAAGGAGGCATAGTCGTCAAGGTGATGCATGAGTTAGAAATTGAAGTAAAGCCGCGCGATATTCCCCAGAAGATCGAAGTAGACCTGACACTCCTCTCCGGCCTGGATAGCTCAATCACAATTGCTGACCTAAACTTACCCGAATCAATTGAGCCTGTTCAAGAAAAAACCGAGGCCGTGGCTTCAGTGACACAAGCGCAAACAGAGCCTGAAGAGGAAGAAGAGCGAGATATATCAGACATTGAAATAGAAGGAGAGCGAGATACTGAGAAAGCAACGGAGAAAAAGGGAACAGACGAAAATAATTCTGAGTAAGGACAGACAGGCGAAACAGGACATGAGCTTGCTTGCCTATACGGTATAGCAAGCGCGAGCGCACCTTTTGCGTTATACTACTCGTATCATTATGGCTGCCACACGCATTGTTACAGCCTTCTGTTTGTTGTTGGCCGCACTCTTAGCGCTGGGCAATTTTGCATACGCGGAGACTGAAGAGCAGCAACGTGCGCGACTGGAAGCAGAACTGCGAAAGATTGAAGGCGAAATTCAAGCACAGCAGGTGCTCTTGGATCAGAAAAGTGGTGAGAGACGGAGTCTGGAAAGAGATGTTTCGGTACTCGACACTGCGATTAACAAGGCGCAATTGGCTATACGCCAACGAAATTTAACTATTTCCCAAATCGCCACCGATATTGTAAACCGAGAAGAGGCAGTTCAAGCACTTGATGATAAGTTACTGCGAGAAAAAGCATCGCTCGCACAACTCATTCGCAAGACAAACGAAATAGACGAACTCTCCTTTGCTGAGATGATACTGGGAAACGATGATCTTTCCACCATCTTCTCGGACCTGGACTCATTTGAAGTGGTTAAAGTGTCGCTTTCCAATTCGTTCGAGGCAATAGCAGATACCCGCTTGGCACTAGAGGGGCAGAAAGAGCGACTCCAAAACGAGCAGAGCGAAGAGCAGCAACTGAGGTACTTACAAGTACTTGAGAAACAAAAAGTAGAAAGTCGCAAGGGAGAGAAAAACGAGCTTCTTGAGGTGACCAAGGGACAAGAGGAAATCTACCAGCAAATTATAAAGGACAAGCAAAAAAGTGCAGCAGAGATCCGATCAGCGCTTTTTGCGTTGCGTGACACAGCAGCGATACCGTTTGGAGATGCATACGATTTTGCAAAATCAGCAAGTGCAAAAACGGGAGTACGACCCGCATTGATTCTCGCAATCTTGAAGCAGGAGACGAACCTTGGTGAAAATGTCGGTCAGTGTTTGCTTACCAACTCGCCAAACAAAGGTGACGGTAAAGGGAAAAACACAGGGCGTGCGTTTAGTCAGGTAATGAAGGGTTCACGCGACGTCGATCCATTCATGCAAATCACTGCCGAGCTCGGACTTGACCCATTTAGTCAGGTAGTGTCGTGTCCACCGGGGTATGGATTCGGAGGCGCTATGGGCCCATCGCAGTTTATTCCTTCCACATGGATGCTCTACAAAGACCGGCTCGCGAGCACGACAGGAGAGAATCCACCAAACCCATGGAATCCTCGAACGGCTATATTCGCCACGGCTCTACTTATGGACGACAATGGAGCATCAAAAGGCACACGCTCAGCAGAGCGACTTGCGGCACTTCGCTACTTTGCCGGATGGGCTAACGCCAACAAACCAGCGTACGCATTTTATGGCGACAGCGTGATGGAGCTCGCTGATGAGATGCAGCGTCAAATTGACATTTTGGAGCGGTAGCCTTGTCTTTTAAGGCTTTTGCAGTATAATCAGCGCCCATGAAAAAGGATATTCATCCAGATAATTACCGCGAAGTGATTTTCGTCGATAACACATCGGGCGAGGAATTTTTGCTGTGGTCTACTGTTGAAACTGAAGAGAAAGGAATCTACGATGGCAAAGAGTACCCACTCCATCGGATCGAAATTTCGAGCGCGTCGCACCCATTCTACACAGGGGTGAAGACTACCATCGACACCGCAGGTAGGGTCGAGAAGTTCAAAGCTCGGCAAAAAGCTGCAAAAGGTCAGTCATAACTTTGTTACGCGTCAAAAATTCGCACGTGCCGTAGAGTCTATACTACGTTGCGTGCGAATTTTTCGTGCGCTTCGTCCTGAGATGACTTTCGCAGCTTTTTGTCTGTATAATGAAAATTTGTGATGAATGAAGAACAAAAAAGGCCAGAAATTCTAGATGAATACGCGAACGACCCTCGTGTAGGGTATTTGGTGCAGGAATACGATAGGTTAGATACTGAGATATACGAAGCGCAACAACTGGGAACTTCAGACGCAGAGATGATGGCGCTTGCCCAAGAAGACATCAAGAAACTAGAAGATTCAAAGAAAGCGGTACTTGAGCAGATCGAAAAGATAGTCACCGAAGATGTAGAAGAGCAGAAGTTCCCAAATGAAGCAGTTCTTGAAGTTCGAGCCGGGGCAGGAGGTGAAGAGGCCGCGCTCTTTGCTGAAGAGCTTGCGCTTATATATCTGAAGTTCGCGGAGCTCCAAGGTTGGCAAACGCGAACACTCAATGAATCACGCGCTGCTATGGGTGGCTATAAAGAGGCCTCGTTTGAAATAAAGGGGAAGGGATGCTACAAGAAGCTTCGCTTCGAGACTGGCGTGCATCGCGTGCAGCGTATTCCGGCAACCGAAAAACAAGGACGCATTCACACCTCAACCGCAAGCGTTGCAATGCTGCCAGTGTACAAAAAAACTACAATCGAGATTAATCCTTCGGATCTAGAAGTTGAGTTTTCACGAGCCGGTGGAAAAGGAGGGCAAAACGTAAACAAAGTTGAAACGGC
Source organism: Patescibacteria group bacterium UBA2105 (assembly GCA_002331495.1). GTDB lineage: Bacteria > Patescibacteriota > Minisyncoccia > Phycocordibacterales > UBA2100 > UBA2100. The sequence goes on from DCYR01000008.1 coordinate 18,579, forward strand.
GGTGCGCCTTACACACAAACCAACCGGCCTTACAGTGCGCTGTACTGCAGAGCGTAGTCAGCAGAAGAACCGAGAGAAAGCACTATCTATTATTGCGTCACGTCTACAAGAGATGCACGATGAAGCAGAGGCACAGAAACGCTCAGACACACGCGCCCGGCAGGTGGGGACGGGTGATCGCTCAGAAAAAATCCGTACGTATAACTTCCCGCAGGACCGTATAACCGACCACCGTATAAAAGAATCGTGGTCAGGCATAGAGAAAGTAATGGGGGGAGGCATTGGTCCGATTCTAGAAGCCCTCACCGCTTTCTCAGAAGGAGGCGAAAAATAAGGCAGAACAGTTGCGGTTTGAGCGCTGTTTTGCTACTATTGCCGTGCCCGCGTGAGCGGGGTTTTGTAATAAAGACAATGACAGCAAATACAACAATTCAGAAACTATTTGAAGCCGGTGCACACTTTGGGTACACGCGTACGCGCCGCAACCCAACAGTGCAGTCGTTTATTTTTGGTCAGAAGAATCGCAACGACATTTTTGATCTCGAGCTCACAGCAGCCAAGTTAGAAGAGGCCAAAAAAGCAGCCGCCGATGTAGTAGGGAAGGGCAAGAGCATCCTTTTTGTAGCTGGCAAGAACGAAGCCCGAATCATCATGCGTCGTGCTGCAGAGAAGGCAGACGAGCCATTTGTATGTGGTCGTTGGATCGGTGGAACTCTTACCAACTTTAAGGAGATAAGCAAGCGCGTGAAGCGCCTCGAAACCCTTCAGAGCGACAAAGAAAAGGGAAATCTCGACAAGTACACAAAGAAAGAACGCCTTCTTATTGACCGCGAGATCGAAGATCTTGAAGCAACGTTCGGGGGTATCGTTTCAATGAAGGAGCTTCCTGGAGCAATGTTTGTTGTTGACCCTCGCCACGAAGAAATCGCGGTGAACGAAGCAAAGGTAGTAGGAGTGCCTGTTATCGCACTTGCAAACTCAGATTGCGACCTTACAAATATCGCGCACCCAATTCCGGCAAATGACGCAACGAACAAGAGCATTACATTTTTCGCAAACGAAATCATTGCCGCAATCGAGGAGGGGAAAAAAGCGGCGAAGAAGTAAATATCCTATAGCAAAGATAAACGCATGTAACGTATGGTATCTACCGAACTCATTAAACAATTGCGAGACGAAACAGGAGTCTCTATCATGCAGTGCAAGAAGGCACTCGAGGAAGCAGGTGGCGACATCGAGAAAGCGAAAATCGCGCTGCGCAAAATTAGCGCACAGGTGGCAGCAAAAAAGGCTGACCGTGACTTGGGAAGCGGAGCAGTACAGGCGTACATTCATGCCGGCAACTCTGTGGGTGCCGTGGCTGTTCTTGCCTGCGAGACCGACTTCGTAGCGAAGAACGAAGAGTTTGTAAAAACTGCATACGATATCGCGATGCATGTTGCGGCAACCGCTCCTGAGTTTGTGTCGCGCGAGCAAGTTACCGAGGAAGTTACAGCAGCAGCGAGAGCAGTATTTGAAGAAGAGGCATCTGATAAACCAGAAGACATGCGAGCAAAGATCGTGGAGGGGAAGATCGATGCATTTCTTAAAGAGAAAGTTCTACTCGAGCAACCATTTGTAAAGAACCCGGAGACAACTATCAGGGGTCTCCTAGAAGAAGCTACACAAAAGTTTGGAGAACGAGTGGAGGTTGCAGAGATCGCGCGATTCTCAGTATAGTACATACGTATGGGCACGATAATTACCTTTGGAGTTTCGCTTGCAGCATTGGTAGCATTTTGTGCATTCAAGTTACTTGAACGCACACGCGATATTCCCGTGTACACGTCTTTTCGCAGGAAAGGAGATGTCGTTGTGATGACTGTAGTCACTTGGCTACAACACCATCGCTCCCGCCTAGAAGATGAGTTATCTGCACGTGCTGTCATACAGAAAACGACTCACTTTATAGCGACAGCGATAGCAAAGGCGGCTCGCCAGGTAGAAATGCGTGCTCATGACGTTACGCGCAAGATGTCGCGCAATGGGTTTGGTAAACCTGGAACCAAGTCGTCATTTTTGCAAGAGGTGTCAATACACAAGAGAGGCCTTGACACTGACCGAGTCAAACGGGAGACTAGTCTGACTGATGACGAATACAAGCAAGAGTAAGGATTCAGGCTTAGTGGCTTCCGCCAAAACGAGCTCGATTCATGAGGGGTAATTTACCAGCCGCTCCACTCGTACACTTAACGGGATGCAGAGGTAATAGGCAGAGTGCCGGAGAAGTTCAATTGGTGGGAGCTGATCAGATTTCGCCCCTGTAGCAGGTCAGTAGTTACAGATTTAGTACAATATATACATGCCGGAATAGCTCAGTTGGTAGAGCAACCGCCTTGTAAGCGGTAGGTCAGCGGTTCGAATCCGCTTTCCGGCTCAACAAACGCAAACGACCATCCCACGTGGATGGCGTTTTACGTTTGTTGTAGGTACGCGGATTCGAAAGACGGAGCCAGCATACCCCGCAGCTTTTGTACGATATATCGTACAAA
>DCYR01000005.1 GCA_002331495.1 Patescibacteria group bacterium UBA2105
GAGGAATCATGACCACGTTGGCAAGTGCCCGTCGTAACACTATTTTCTCCCTGGGTTCAGTTGTCGAATTGTATTTGACCCGAGCGCTCGAAACGGAACAAGGGCAGACGACCGAGCATCTCGACGCAGTAGACTTCCTTGAGTCAATCGATGCAAACGTACCGGGTCCTTTTTTGCAAACCCTTGAGTCAGACTATGCACTGGGTGTCAATGTTATAGATGAAAACGTTCCGTTTTTGATACTCACCACGCAATCGTATGGCTATGCATTTGCAGGAATGCTCGCCTGGGAAGCATATTTGGAAGAAGACCTGACTCCCTTTTTTAGCCCGAACGTCGAATACGCAAAGCCCGCGGTTGCAGAGGGAGAAAATGCATTTTCAGACACTGTGGTGCAGAACCTGGATGTGCGTGTCTTGCGAGACTCTGATGGGGACATTCGCGTTTTGTATGCATTCATAAACCGCAATACGGTTATAATAACCACGAATATAAGAACCCTTGTAGAACTTGCCAGCCGCCTTCGTGTTGCCGAAACTTAGGGAGTGTGTATGATTACCAAGCTATGTTAGATAAACGAACAACGGCAAAACTTGAAGAGAAGCTCAAGCAAGAACTTGCAACGCTTGAAATAGAGCTTGCCGACATTGGTAAAGAGAATTACATGAACCCAAGCGACTGGCACGGGACCAACGGCGACCTAGAAACCGGCACCGCTGACGCGACCATTCTGGCCGATCGTTTTGAAGCAAAAACCACAAACGAAGGCATCGTGACCGAGCTCGAAGAGCGCTTTAATCACATCAAAGAAGCGCTTGGACGTATCAAGAAAGGAACATACGGGGTTTGTGAAAAGTGCGGTGCAATGATCCCCATCGCTCGACTTGAGGCAAACCCTGCTGCATCAACGTGCATCAACTGCGCAGAATAGTCGCCCCTCCATAACCTGCTACAATTCAGGCAATGGCATTTGCCTCGCTGTTTAGTGCCCAGACATCTCTCCTAGATGCACATCTTGTAACTGTAGAGATGGATACCGCGAAAGGCCTACAATCATTTTCAATAGTCGGACTACCTGACAAAGCAGTCGAGGAGTCGCGTGACCGAGTAAGCGCTGCATTAAAAAATTCTGACTTTGAGAAAAGCCCGAAGTTCAAGGCACCGAAGCTCAACAATATGAAAATAGTGGTCTCTCTGGCACCAGCGGACCTGCCAAAGACAGGCCCTCTTTTTGATGTCCCTATTGCGCTCTCGTACTTGGTAGCCACCGGAGAGCTTGAGGCATTGAATGACAAGCAAATATTTTTTGGAGAACTTTCTCTCGATGGACAAGTGCGTCCGACAACTGGGGTATTGCCGCTTGTACAAAAAGCTCTTTTTGAAGGATTTGCTGAGGCGTTTGTACCAAAGAAAAATGCAGCCGAAGCAGCTTTGGTGGAGGACATCACTATCTATCCTGTCGAAACTATCGGTCAACTCGTTGAACACTTGCGTGGAACCAATAGTATAGAGCCATATACTCGTTTTGCACTCCGAGAAGAGAGAGCTGTCGAGCGGCATCTCGAGTCGATTCGCGGCCAAGAACACGCGAAGCGAGGACTCACTATCGCAGCTGCCGGGGGTCATAACATAGCGCTGTTTGGTCCTCCCGGAACAGGAAAAACAATGCTTGCAAAGGCGTTGTGTTCTCTTCTACCACCTCTCTCACACGACACAGCTCTTGAAGTAACCGGAATCCACTCAATTGCCGGGACCTTGCATGAAACACTTATTACCCAACCTCCCCTTCGGAGCCCGCACCACACTGCTAGCTACGTATCGCTTGTCGGCGGGGGCACCACACCACGCCCAGGGGAGGTAACACTCGCGCACCGTGGTGTTCTTTTCCTGGATGAATTCCCCGAGTTTGACAAGCGTGTTATTAACGCACTCCGACAACCACTTGAGGACGGCGAGGTTTCGATAACACGCGCCAAAGGCTCTGCTACGTTTCCGTCCGACTTCATTCTAGTGGCCGCGCTCAACCCGTGTCCCTGTGGGTTTTACGGCACAAGCAAATGTTCGTGTTCCCCGGGCAATTTGCAGCGTTATCGACAGAAGATCTCAGGTCCCATCATGGACCGGATCGACATGTGGATCGAAGTGGGTGCGGTAAGGCACGAAAAACTTCTTGAACAGCCGAAAAATACAAAAGAATCAGACGAGGTGCGTCGCATAGTGGCACAAGCCCGGGCTATCCAGCTTGAGCGTTTCCGACTACCTGAGCGCCTGAACAGTGGAATGACCCCCACGGGCCTGGCTCATCACGCCAAACTCACTGATGCCTGCGCACAGATACTCAACAAGGCTGCTGAAAAAATGAGCCTCTCACCACGTGCGTACCACCGATGCATAAAATTGGCTCGCACCATCGCAGACTTAGAGCACTCAACCGATATACAAGAGCAACACGTCCTCGAGGCCCTCCAATATCGCCCCAAGCAGGAATTGTAGGTATACTCATTTCATGTTTAAAAAGGTCCAAAAGGACGTTCACGACCTGGTGAAGCGCTACGACCCACCGTACTGGCCCGCACTTTCGCAGTTCGCCCGACTCTCTGATGAGGTGGGGGAGGTGGCACGTCTCCTAAACCACATGTACGGCCTCAAACCAAAGAAAAAAGAAGAGGCTGAGCAGCAACTAGGTAGTGAACTCGCCGACGTGATGTTCACGGTGGTGTGCCTAGCTAACGCTCACGACATTGACCTCGACGAAGAATTTGAAAAAGCACTCGATAAGCTACGAGTGCGCGATAAAGATAGGTTTAAGAAGAAAGGCTAGAACGGGTTTTTCGCACCACGAATCTCAAAGTGTACGTGTGGCCCGGTCGAGCGCCCGGTTGAACCTACATATCCGACCACTTGTCCTTGTACCACTTCCTGTCCCGGAAACACAACGTTTTGAGAGTTATGTGAATAGAGCGTTTGGGTACCGTTCTCATGCTCAATGACGAGATACTTTCCATAACCACCGTTCCAGCCTGAATTTTTTGAAATGATTACCTTCCCTGAAGCCGCGGCAAGAATTGGCGTACCTCTCGGAGCCGCTAAGTCGACGGCATTATACCCGTGAATCCCTTGAGTCCGTGTCCCTCCATTGATTGGTCTAAGATAGTACCCACTGTAAGCTGGTACGTTCGTACCGCGAGGAGGTGAGGTGCTCCGCGTGTAGCGACTCTGGGCAACTTTTACAGTTGCCTTGGGTGTCACTAACTCTCCGTCTGGAATGATCACCTCGGTTCCGGCTGCCAACTGCTCGTCCGCACCGTAATCATTGTACTCAACAGCCTCTTCAAGATTACCGCCATGTTTTTCGATAATGTCCCTGAGAGAGCCTCCGGTCTTAACTGTGTATTTGATGCCAGTGACCGGCAAGATAACAAGCTCCTGCCCTGGCTGGATAGCCTCGCTGCGCGAGATGTCGTTACCCCAACGAATAGTATTTATTGAAACATTGAACATTTCGGCTATCCCGCCCAGGGTGTCGCCGGGACGTACAATATAGATGCTTATTTGGCCATTGTTGTTATGCAAGTCGCTCCCCGCAACGTCAGCAAGTGAACCTGCAGGACCAGAAGCAGGAAGAAGTGCTGAATCATTTACGATGGTTATGTCGCCACCTCCCTTTGCCGGGTTTGGGTCAATATTTTGGGCAGCAGTAAGCAGAGGAACGGTTTGTGAATTGTAGGCAGTTTCTGTCGTGTACTCAAACGTTGGAGAAAAAAATGCAAAAAGCGAACCAAGCACCCCCGCATGAACGCCAGTTGGCAAACTAATTAATACCAGCATTAAGACTGATACGGCGCTACGCCATATGGCAGCTGGTACATGTGTCGTCCGACTCGATTTACGCGCACTGCGTTTATGCGAATCGGAGTCCTGATCGGTGGATATAATAAGCCAAATAAGTGTCTGCACAAACTCTGTGCGACAAGGGCTCCAAAACTGACCATAACTGCCCTCCTAACACTGTACCTATTGCCCCCAGGGGCGCAATAGTCCGTAAATACTACTGGGGATAGATGATATGTCAAGGACTTTTCAGGGTCGCGTTTTTACATGGTATAGTGCCCCGACATGGTGAAATTTGCCCTCAATGAGCAACAGAAACAAGCAGTTGAGCACCAAGAAGGCCCTTTGATGATCCTTGCCGGGGCAGGCGCTGGAAAAACCAGAGTTATTACGCAACGCATTGTTACCTTGGTGAAGAAGGGGATTCCACCAGAGCAAATCTTAGCGGTAACATTCACCAACAAGGCCGCCAAAGAAATGCGCGAGCGAGTACTCGACCTACTCAACAAAGACCCAGACATAAACCGTCCGGTTTCGGCTCGTGCTACGGGCATGAGCAGCCCTTTTGTCTCAACGTTCCACTCCCTCGGAGTTGCGCTCCTTCGCGAGAATGCTCGCGAACTTGGTTTGAGTCGCCACTTTTCTATTTTCGATCGTGCGGACAGCATGCGTGCAGTGAAACAAGCGGTGAAGCATCTCGGTCTTGACCCAAAGCAGTTCGAGCCACGCACCGTACTTTCGGTAATTTCCCGAAACAAAGCGGACGGCATAAGCGCAGGCGACTACCATGTCGATGTCGGCAATACATGGCGACACAGCATAGGCCGAATTTGGGAAGAATATGAAAAGCGACTTAAAAAGGAGGGTGCACTCGACTTCGACGACCTATTGCTGCGCACGTATATGATGCTGCGAGATCATGAGGAGGTTCGCAAGCGTTGCCAGGACCGATGGAAATACGTACACATCGACGAATACCAAGACACCAACCGTGTGCAGTTTGCCATAACCAAAATGCTCGTGGGGAAGGAGGGCAACATCTGTGTAGTGGGAGACATCGACCAGAATATTTACAGTTGGCGAGGAGCTAATCTATCGAATCTTCTCTCATTTGAAGAAGAATTTCCTGGAACAACCCTCGTGCTGCTTGAAGAGAACTACCGATCTACGCAAAACATCCTTACCGCTGCAAACAATGTGATCGAGAAGAACGTAAAGCGAAAGGACAAGACACTCTTTACAAAGAATAATGAGGGCGACCCAATCGACCTCTACAGCGCATACAGCGAAGATGCCGAAGCGTTTTTTGTGGTGGAAAAAGCTACAGAGTTAATTGGACAAGGAGTATCCCCAAGAAAGATAGCCGTATTGTACCGCGCAAATTTTCAATCCCGAGCACTTGAGCAAGCGTTTATGTACGCCGGGGTGCCATATCAAGTACTTGGCACCCGCTTCTTTGATCGTAAGGAGGTGAAAGATGTGCTCAGTTACATCCGTGTAGCTCTTAACCCACATTCGCAGGGCGATACCGCTCGCATTGTAAGCACTCCACCGCGAGGAATTGGTAAGATGACACTCGCCAAGATGCTTGAAGGAAAGGAGGGTGAGCTCTCGAGCGCTGCGCGAAAAAAAGTGGACGAATTTAGGGGAGTGTTGGCATCCATCAGGAATGTTGCGCTGCGAGAAAGACCCTCAGAAACCATCCGTTTTGCAGTGCAAAAAAGCGGGTTGGAGGGAAAACTTAAGGGTGGAAACGAGGAAGATCGAGAGCGTCTTCTAAACACACAAGAACTTGCCACACTGGCATCAAAATACGACGCACTGGATCCTGAGGAGGGAATTGAGCGCCTCCTTGAAGATGCCGCACTCGCAACCGACCAGGACTCTCTCGAGAAAAACCACAACGCTGTCAAGCTCATGACCGCGCACGCTTCAAAAGGTCTTGAGTTCGACTACGTGTTTATCGTTGGACTTGAAGAAGGGCTTTTTCCTCATGAGAAGCTCGATGAAAACACCGATGAAGAGGAGGAGCGACGTCTTTTCTATGTGGCACTAACACGAGCCCGCAAGAAAGTATTTCTTACGCATGCGGTTGTACGGACCATTTATGGCTCTCAGTCAATTCAAACTGCCTCGCAATTTATCGAAGACATTGGCAAGAATCTCATCCGGGTCCTCGCCGAGAATAAATCCCCGCACGAACGCAAGATAGACCTGATAGACTGGTAGATATTAAAATTAATCTCGGAAAAGGTGTCGAAATGTTGGAACGGAAGAATATTGAAATGGCTACCATGGGCAACCGTGTTGGAACCCTTGAAAATTTTTTAAATTTAAACATGAGAGCTAAAAAACATCTTGGCCAGCATTTCTTAACATCGAAAGCAGCATTGCGTGACATCGTGGAAGCTGCCCGTGTCCAAAAAGGAGACGTCGTACTTGAGGTCGGCCCGGGCAGAGGAGTCCTGACCCGATCACTTCTCGATACTGGTGCAAGAGTAGTCGCGATTGAGGCAGACGCAGATATGATTGATGTCTTGGAGAAAACCTTCGCTGAAGAAATGCTCAGCGACCAGCTGCTACTCGTCAAATCTGATGTCCTTAAAATACACCTCACTACTGCAGCGTTTAGGAAGTGGGGAGTGAGCAAATACAAACTCGTTGCGAACATTCCTTACTACATAACCGGTGCGTTTTTGCGACGTTTCCTCACAGCACAAATGCAACCGTCAAGTATGACGATACTTGTGCAGAAAGAGGTTGCCGAGAGAATCGCAAAAGACAAAAAGGAAACCGTTCTGAGCTTGTCCGTAAAAGCATTTGGAGTTCCGCGATACGTATCGCTCGTTCCCGCTCGATATTTCAACCCGCCACCAAAAGTCGATTCTGCAATACTTCACATTGACTCAATATCTCGAAACTTTTTCGCGGATGTAGACGAAAAACGTTTCTTCAAAATAGTCAAGGCTGGGTTTGCAAGCAAACGTAAAAAATTAGTCAACAACCTAACTTCCTTTGGCTCGAAGGAAGACGTGCGAAAAGTAATGCACGGACTAGGGCTAACTGAAAACGCGCGCCCTGAGGATGTGCACTTAGAAGAATGGCGGGATCTCTCGCTTCGACTTAAGTAACGCTACCGACTCGTACCCAACATCGTCATGATAATTCCTGGATACACAATGAGTGGAAGCGGTGACACGATGCAAAAATAAGGAGGGGCCGCGAGTCCGAGACCCCACTGCCCGGCACGTTTTGGTGGCCCGTAATTGTAGGTGCGAGTGGCTCCCGGAACCCAGATATATTTACCGCCGCGCGGTGGTCCCGCCAACACCCAAATAACGTTATTGAAACAAGGAATTACCTGCTGAAACTGCCCTCCCCAGGGAAATGCCTCGACGTATCGTACCCCCGTGAATAGAAACGTAAAAGTCGTCCCAAATATAATTGCAGTCACAGCTACAATTGCGCTGAGTTTCGAATACCGACCCCATAACTGGCTCATGTGCACATGGTACCATGATATATAAAGGGGAAAGGGTCCTATTATTGCTCACGAGCGCAGGTGCCATATGTACGGCTTTATCGTGTTGAAGATATCTGCGTGGGGTATACTATATGTATGAACCGCTCATATATCTATGTTGCAGGAGCCGTCTTTTTGTTGCTTGCGACAGTTCTAGCCATCGTTGGAGCAATCCGGCTTGGTACCCAACCTCCTCCCAGAAGCGAAGGTGGTGAAGCGGGGGGGTACGCAACATTTTCAGTCCCTGCAAACATATTTGAAAGCCTTCAACCGAGTTCCGACAGCCCCCTGAATAACACCCGCCAGAAGCAGGAAAAAGCTACTGTCGCGCAAGAACTGCAGCAGTCTGCCCTGCAAAACATCATTACACTATGGGAAATGCGCCCTGGATCAAGTGGCGCACGCACAGCCAGAGCTGCCACACAAGCCTTGATTCTAAAAGACTCCAAACAAAAAGAGAACGAGGAGATTAAGACCATTTTTGATGAACTTATCGGGGTAAAGATTACTGAATCGTTTTCCCAATCTGAAAGTCCGGAAACTACCGCAGAAGATACAATATGGCTCGGAAACTACATAGGAGGCCAGGGAATCGTTGGCGAAGCCCCGAGTTCACAGGCCCAGGAAAAGCTTCGTGCATATGGAAACGACTTGGGAGCTTCCCTTACTGCGTTTAACCTGGCCCAGGGCGACCAGACAAACCCGTTAGACAGGTTCGTGCAAGACCGAACCAACACCGCTGGTCTTAAAAAACTCGCCGACGGATACGTGCAGCTCTCAAAAGATATCGCAAATATAAGCGAACCCAAACAGGTTGCTGCTATTCACTCCGGTCTCGTCGCCTCATATAAATCTGTCGGGGAATTATTGCGGAACCTCTCTACCGCCGAGAACGACGAGGAACTGCTTGAGCGCATGCTGCTGTACAATGCTTCTGCCGAGGAAGTCGCAAAATACCACGTGGCTCTCATTACATTGTTCAAGGCCAACGACATAGCATTCAAGAGCTATGAGTCAGGAAGTATTTTTAGTTTCTCTCCTCAGAACTCAAACAGCCTTTAGCAAGAGTACTGTCCCCAAAAACAAAGCCTGCTTGAAAGCCAAAATCGGTTGGATTGCTATACTATTAGTGTGTTTAACAACGCACGAACAAGCGGCAAAATTGTAGCTGCAACGTTATTTGGCGTTGCTCTCTTGGCCTTTGCTGTTTGGGAAAGTCCATATTTTAAGTCAAAAACTACCGTGCCGGCAGTAGCGACAAGTAGCACCACAAGAAACCTGCTTGATTCAGAAGGGTACTCAACTGACAGCGACAACGACGGTGTTCGAGACTGGGAAGAAGCGCTGCTTGGTCTTGACCCTAACAACCCAGACTCTAACGGGAACGGCATCACCGATGGCGACGAACTCGCTGCTGCCCGTGAAGAGTTTGAGGCAGAAAAGTCTACAGCGGATGCTTCAAGCACCACACAAACAGATTTACTTACGCGTGAGATATTTGGAGCATACATTCAGTCAAAACAGCGAGGGACTTACGACGGAACAGCCTTTGACTTCATCATCGCTCAAGCAACAAACTCACAATTTAACACACGCTACACAACAAAATATACTCTCGATGACATAAATACTACGCCAGATATGTCTCCGGAACGCATACTCCAGTACAAACAAGAATTTCAAGATGCAATAATCCCGGTTACAACAATCACAGAGTACGAACTAACCACTTATGGACGCGCCATTGAAACTGGAAGCGAAACGGAGTTCGAAAAACTGGTTGCGGCGGCGTTAGTATACGACCAGATAGCCACCACATTACTTTCCCTCACCGTCCCCGAGGATGCCGCGCAAGCTCACCTCGACCTTGTGAACAGCTTCAGTACATTTGCCAAAATACTCTCTGCCATGGGCAGCAACCCCGAAGATCCCATACTCACCTTTGTTGCCACGCGCAACTTTATCGAAGGAGAGGACGCTATTAAAACCGCCTACAGTCAAATAGACATTTACTTCACCCTTAAAGAAACGGCTCTATGAAGCGTATAGGGTACATAGTGCTTACTTTTATCTTGCTAAGTGCGTTCGCGGCACCAGTTGCTGTACAGGCAACAAATCATGGAGCTTCGGGGGTCGATCTACTACAAGATGTTCTTAATCAACTTACTAACGCTACGGGCTCTGTGAGTTCGAGTGTGGCCGCGGGATTCTCGCGAGATGGAGTGTATGGCTGTACCGGCGCCGCGTACGGATCAGTGGGCATGCAAGGGCCGGGCGGTACCTATGTTCCGGTATTTGATGATGCAATATTCGACCAGGAACGCCTACTAACTTACAAGGAGTGCGTACTCGACGGGATTGTAAACTCTATGAGGGAAACTCTTATTGCGTTTATCATTAAAAGTGTCGTCCGATGGACAAATCAAGGGTTTGAGGGGAACCCGGCATATGTAACAAATCTGCCATTATATATGCTTGAGCGCATAGCAGATCCCGAGGCGGAGCGTATCATTACAGGAATCGAAACCGAAGCTCTTGCTGAACCTTTCCGGAGAGATGTACGCGTAGCGCTTGCAAAATACTATGCAACAAAGACACGTGCGCCCGAGTCTGCCCTGCGTTGTGGTCTGTCTGACAGCCAACTGGAGTCCATAGCAAGAAACGATTTTCTGGGTTCTGGTGGGTGGCAATCGTTTTATACCTTTACCACGAACTCCTCATGTAACCCGTTGTTTGCCTACTACAACGCGAGCAACCGACTCAACGACGCCATTGCGGCAGAACAAGATAGAGAACAAACACAGCTTGACTGGGGTAGCGGATTTCGAACTGTTGAGCGTGATCGTACTGTTGACCTTGGTGGGGGACAAATCACGCGCCTACAACGCATCGTAACACCCGGCTTCTTGATCGCGGAACAATTAAAACAAACCATCGGTACCGGACTACGGCAATCGGAAAACGCCGATGAGATCGACGAAATTATTTCGGCTCTCATGGCAAACATAGGTACTGAGATGCTCACGGACATCGAGGGTCTTTCAGGGCTCTCTGCTTCCTTTGGAGGACAAGCGCCATATATTGATCGCCTTGCTGCCGACTCGGCCGCCCGTACGCGCGGAAATATGACCGGCGCTGCTGCTTCGGTGATCAATAATACTATTCGCGTAGAACAAGAATATGCTGCGACACGCCAAGGGTCAGTGACGGTTGCTTCGCGGACAAAGCGACAGCTCGAAGCATGGGAAAATACCTGTTGGGGGGGCATCCTCGATAAAGCAAGGGAGGACTTGGCAACTCGAGTCGAGGAACGCGCATGTATCCAACGAGGCTCGACTTCGACTCCTTGTGGTATTTCTGTAACTGTCACTGATAGCTTGGCGACCGGTTCTATAGGCATACGTATTCCAAGCGCGGGAACCATCAGTGTATACGGGCGCGCATCACAAGGCAGCTCTTCTGTTAGCCTGTCAGCAACCGGGGCCGGAGAAACCGTGGGCCCTGTATTGCCCACGGTCCTAACTACAGGCAATTGGTCGACTGCGAATCCGATTGACCTCTCTTCCATACCCGACGGTACGATTGTGGTCTCGGCAGTTGAAACGCTCGCAGGAGGCGGGGGAACTGCTGCACCTGTCACCGCTAACGTGTACAAAGTCACAACCGTAACTGGCATAGAACTTACGCCGCCTACCACACATCCTGCGATAACGATCACCGCTACTGCAAATGGGGTGACGGCATCGGCCACTTTCGCAACGAGTACTGCCCGCTCGCGTGCCATTGTGAATACAAGCGTACAACCTATCGTCAACTTATTGCGAGAAAATATTGTTCGTTCGACTAAGGCGCTTGAGGTTCTCGTCAAGCTACGCGATGCTCTTGCATCGACTACGTCAGCAAGCGGGCAGAGGTTCCTTCTCGAGCGCCTTGACCAACTGGTAGCGGCGCGCGTACTTCATACTGAAGCCCAACTTCGCCAAGCGCGCGACCAAGCCACGGAAATTGACGCCGCGATGCAGCAGTTGCTGGAGGAAACCCGCGGAGATTGGGAGGCAGGATGGTGTGACCCTGATAACTGGGAACAGCTCGTTTTATAAACTATTCCCATGCTTCACGCTCTGTCATACAAACGGAAAAAGCAAGCGGGCACACTGTTTGTCGTACTCGTCGTACTTGTTGGTGTAATAACTGCTCCTTTGTCCGCTACCGTGTCCGAAAATCTCCTGTTAGCAGTAACAGTAAGCGAGGCTGAAGCTGCTTTCTATTGCACACCCGGTACTGCGGGCCAACCATTGAATTGCGGAGAGTACGAGAGCATATCTGAGTGCGAGCAAATAAACGGAGAAGGGCAATGCCAGACTTTAGCTGACGCTTCCTCAAAAGACCCATTGTCTTTAGGCATAGTTTGGGATGGGTTCGTAAATGGAGCGCTTTGGCTGGTAAATATCCTCCTTGCCTCCTTTATTTCGCTCGCAGGGGGCATGCTTGTGTTGGTTGGCATAGGGTTCGACGAGGCGGTTAACTACACCATTGTAAACTTCGGCACCACCTTCCAAAACTTTGAAGCAGGCGTGAACGCAGCGTGGACAGGTTTTCGCGACGTGGCGAATATTGTTTTAATTGCGATGTTTGTGTTTCTTGCATTCGCGGTCATATTGAACAGCGAGACCTATGGGTTGAAAAAGTTTGGTGTCCGCATTCTACTTGTAGCGATACTAATCAACTTTAGTTTATTTTTTACTAAAGCAATTATTGACCTGTCAAATGTAACAGCGGTCCAATTCAGAAAGGCGATACAAATAGAACTACAAAACCGAGATGGAGGAGATGCAGGGATAGCAGCAGCATTCATGGATTATTCGGGACTTTCGGGATTTGGCTATCAAAGTGCTAAGGGCGCTCTTGATGGCCTGCGCACCGACAGCGAAGGAAACATTACATTCGGTAGTCCATTCTTATACACTTTCCTGATTATTGTGTTCTACGTGGCGATGGCAACAATACTTCTCTACGGACTGATCCTGCTGATAGCTCGCATGGTTGTCTTGCTGGTTTTAATGTTTACGTCTGCAGCCGCCTTTGCTGCCTATATGATCCCCAAACACGGGCAAAAGTGGTGGGACAAATGGTGGGACGCCCTCGTGAAAAATTCGCTTTTTGCTCCTTTGTTTATGCTGATGTTATGGGCCTCATTGAATATTATTCAAAAAACCGGCATCGATAAAAATGTACCAAAAGATAGTAAAGAAACGGTTGGAACAATACTTGCAATGGTGAAAGACCCGCAGGCCGGGTGGGCGCCTATATTGAATATGCTGCTCGTGTTGGGCCTTCTTTATGCTTCAGTTAAAATAGCAAACGAGCTTTCGCTGTCGGGAGCAAAGTTTGCCAGTAAAATTAGTACGAAGGGGCTTTCGGCTGCACTTAGAGCAGTCGGGGTGGGTGGGGCACTTGGCTTGGTTGGGAGGTTTGGTCGCAGCACTATTGGGGCTAGAGGCCGAAGATGGGCGAACGACACTCAGTTACGCCAACAGGCTGTTGAGGGCAACTTGCGCCAAAGGATGTTGGCCCAGGCTAAATTGGCTGCTGGTAAAACAGCAGCTGGTATGTCGTTTGATCTGCGAGACGCAAAGCTTGCCAAAAACTTGGAGAAAGCGTCTGGCGTTTCGCTTGGTAAAGGCGTCGGGAGTTTAGACTCTTACGAAAAAAATAGGCAAAAAATGGTTGATGATGCAGCAAATGCAGCTGGGGAAGAAGCTCGTAAGAGAGTGCAGGAGGGTATGGGCAAAGCCCCTACTCTAAGTGGTGGTGGCACCGGTGATGCTGGTAATATGGCGAAGGCAATAAAAGAAAGTGGCGAGAAGAATGCGGAGGTTACTCAGAAGGCCCTTAGTAACATCGTGGGTGCGCAGCGCGAAGAGAACGCTGCAGCTGATAGGCCTGTTCCAACAACTGATATCTCAGGAGGAGCGGAAAACGTCAAAGTCAAACCGGGACGAGAAAAGCAAAGTGAGTTGGCGGGGTCCGCAGCAGACATTAAAGGTCTTACAGAGCGAATCAACGCCGAGCGGCAGAGTAAACTGCGCTCCACAATTAATAAGATGGCTGGAGCAGACTCTATTCCTACAGCTCAGACAACCAGTTCCCCCGATGTCGTCCAGGCTATCGAAGGCCTGCGTAGCGACTTGAAGGAAGGCACCACCACCGTCCAAACAAAGGGAGCAGAGGCGACTGACAAATCCGGTGAAAAGGGATCCAAAGCAGACGAGGCAGAGAGAGAAGCGAGGAAAGCTTTCGTTGAAAGATATCGAGCGAAATCGGGAATTACGCAAGACAACCGAAGAACCCGAGATCGAATTGCTGACAACATAATCAAGGAAATGAAAAAAGGCAAGGACCAAAAGGCAACAGACTCTATCAAGGATCAGATGGACAAGATTGAGGAAGCTCAGAAATCTCTAGGGGACAAGTTAGATACGTAAGTATGTCAGAAGAAAACAACAACAAGGTTATAGAAGAACGTTTCGCTGAACTACCAGAATCGGTGCAGCAAGCTGTGACCGATGCAAGTGTCGAGAAGAAGCTTCGTGCGCTCGCCGCAAAGTATAAACTTCACCTCGATCAATGGGTTCTACTTGAGAACGAGATCATGCTCACACTACTCGGACTAGAGGAACCGGAGAATATGGCTGCGAATGTCGCAAAGGAGGTGCAGATAAAAAACGACGTGGCTCAAAAACTTGTGAACGATATAGCCTTGGAGATATTCAAGCCCATACGCGAACATATGCAAGAAGCGCTCGACAGTGATGCAATCCGGAGAAAGAATGTCCTCGTCGGGGCAGGAGCGACCAACACAGGGAGTACCATACGAAAGGCTGCCCCGTCAGATACCTCAGCATATAAACCGGGGGAAAACAGCTCGCAGAGACGTGACGTTCAGGAAGACCCGTATCGTGAATCGATCAACTAGGGCAGAGCATGCTAGGATATAAACAATCATGCAGTTCCAAGTCCCACAATTTACTGACGTCGAAGACAAGATTTTCGGACCTCTTACCCTAAAACAATTTGTTTACATAGCCGGAGGGGGAGGGCTCGGTTTTCTATTATGGAGTTATTTGCCCGCTGTTATTGCGGTACCCCTTGCACTTGCAGTGATCGGATTCGCTGTCGCCCTAGCCTTCGTGAAAGTGCACAACAAGCCTCTCATCGTTATCATTGAGGCTGCGTTTATGTATTTTGTCCACAGCAAGCTGTATCTTTGGAATACTCGCCGAGAAAAAAGAAAACAGAGTAAGGCAGAAACGCTGCCGTCTGGAGAGGTCCAGGAGGTTCCTTCATTGTCTGAGAATAAGCTTAAAAGCCTGGCCTGGAGCTTGGATATCAACGAACGAATCCGCCTCGACCGCGAACGCGAGGAACAAATAACCACGACGTGACCATGCCGCACCGAAACGCCCAAGCCCGTTCATCTCAAGACTTTGTACCTGTCAGAGAGGTGCGTGACGGTGTTGCAATACTCAACGACGGGGGGCTTCGTGGTGTTTTAATGGCCTCTTCTCTCAACTTCGCACTTAAAAGTGAGGACGAACAAAATGCGTTTATCTTGCAGTTCCAAAGTTTTTTTAATTCTCTCGACTTTACGGTGCAGCTGTATATACAATCTCGAGAACTAGACATCCGCCCGTACATAGAAACACTCGAGGAGGCTTACAAGAAAACAATGGACGACCTCATGCGTATCCAAATACGTGAATACATTGAATTTATTAAAAGTTTCGTGGAAGGAGCCAACATTATGACCAAGCACTTTTTCGTCGTAGTTCCTTATACACCGGCTGCGGTTAATATACATAGAGGAATCGCGGCGAACATGCCGTGGAACAAAAGAAGTGCGGGGGCGGAGAAAAAAAACAAGTCGGACAAAACAGAATTTGAAGAAAATGTGTCGCAGCTTGACCAGCGACTGGCCATCGTACAACAGGGGTTGATTCGAACGGGTGTGCGAACGGTACAGTTAGACACCGAGGAAATAATCGAACTGCTGTATAAGATATTTAACCCCGGAGAACAAGACAAGCCGGTACAAATGATAGACCGCGATCAGAGGTTGTAATTCCCCAACGCCCTGTGTCTGCGTAGATGGTAAGCGGGTATAATATAGGCAGCAAAGATATGGCTTTCTTCGAATTATTTGGGAAAAAGAGCGGAATTGAAGGGAAGGAAGATGTTGTTCCTATTCTCCCCGAGGAAATTTATAAACACGGGGTGCTTGAGCTCCAGGACGTTATTGCTCCTTCAGCACTTCAGGTAACACCGCGAGCACTCAATTTAGGGGAAAAAGTCGCCCGCACATTTTTTGTTATTTCATATCCACGTTTTCTCACCACGGGGTGGTTTTCACCGATAATCAATCTCGACAAGGTATTTGATATATCCATTTTTGTACACCCCATGGACACTACGACTGTTTTGAGAAAATTCCAAAAAAAGGTCGCGGAAGTTGAAAGCCAGATATCTATTCGAGAAGAAAAAGGCTTGGTGCGGGATCCGGTACTTGACACCGCCTATTCTGATCTTGAGTTCTTGCGTGATCGACTACAGCAGGCTCAAGAAAAAATGTTCCAAGTCGGTCTTTACATAACAATCTATGGCGACACTCGGGATGAGATCGACAAAGCCGAGTCTGAAATTCGTTCAATTCTTGAAGCTCGTCTCGTATACCTTAAACCTGCACTCTTCCAGCAGGAACCCGGATTTAAAAGTGTGCTGCCTCTCGCGCAAGACGAGCTTTCCGTCCATTCTAATTTAAACTCGTCACCACTTTCGAGTATTTTCCCATTTATTTCATTCGACCTCACCAGCGATAGGGGAATCCTCTACGGTATTAACCGCCATAACTCAAGCCTGGTGCTTTTTGATAGGTTCTCTCTTGAAAACTACAACTCTGTGGTATTTGCGAAGTCAGGTGCTGGCAAATCATACATGACTAAACTTGAGATTGTGCGTTCACTCATGTTCGACGCAGACGTTATTGTGATCGACCCAGAGCGCGAGTATGAATATTTAGCTGAAACCACCGGTGGACGATACTTCAACATCTCACTTTCATCTCAACACCACATCAACCCGTTTGACCTACCAGTACCTCGTGAGGACGAGAGTCCTGCTGACGTTTTGCGCAACAATATAATCACGCTTGTTGGACTATTTCGTATCATGTTTGGTGGTCTCACTCCCGAAGAGGACGCTATTATCGACCGCGCTATTACTGAGACGTACGCCCTGAAGGACATTACGGCTGATTCAGATTTCGCTAACCTAGAGCCGCCACTGCTCTCGGACTTTGAACTCGTACTCTCAGGAATGGAGGGTTCAGAATCTCTGGTGCAGCGTCTTTCAAAATACACGCACGGTACGTGGTCTGGCTTTATCAACCGCCCGACAAACGTCGACATGAACAAACGTTTCGTGGTGTTTAGTGTCCGCGACATGGAAGATGAACTCAAGCCCGTTGCCATGTACCTTGTGACGCACCACATCTGGAATATGGTTCGCAAAGAGCTGCGCAAGCGCCTCCTTATCATCGACGAGGCGTGGTGGATGATGAAATCAGAAGATACGGCTTCGTTCCTCTTTAGTATTGCAAAACGTGGTCGCAAATACTACTTGGGACTCGCGACCATTACCCAAGACGTCGCCGACTTCTTGGGAAGTTCGTACGGCAAAGCCATGATCACAAACTCATCAATTCAGATTTTGCTTCGTCAGTCACCAACTTCCATTGACCTTATCCAGGAAACATTCAAGCTCTCGGACGAGGAGAAGTATCTATTGCTTGAATCTGATGTAGGAGAAGGCATATTCTTTGCCGGACTCAAACACGTGGCCATTAAGGTCATCGCTAGTTACACAGAAGACCAGATCATCACTTCAGATCCGTCTCAAATTTTAGCTATCAAAAAGGCAAAGCAGGAACTTGCCTCGTCCAATCAAGGAGGTGCCGACACGCCGCCGAAGTAAGATGATGGGGTCCCAGAGCCGTATTAATGGATTTCATACGGTGGCCCTGTTGTCGGCTGCAGCTTTTGTCGACACTCTGCAAACAGTAGTGACATTTATTCCAGTCGTGGGTCCGTTTATTGCAACTGCGGTTGCAATCACTGCACGAATCGTCTTTGGGGTATGGTTTATGGTCCTTCGTGTCGGACTCGCAGACAAATCGCGCAGATTTATAGCAAACATTTCCATGACCTTGGCGGAAATGTTACCTCTTATCAATGCTCTGCCTATATGGACGATCGGGATGTGGACTATTATACGACAGGTTAAAAAGGAAGATAAAGAAAACCATGAAAAAACGAGTGCGGCCTAGGCGGTTGTAACTTATCACGGACACTTTCTGCTGATTTTTTAAAAGCACTATATAATACGTATATGCGAACGCTCGGTTACATTGCGTCTTTTTTTGTCGTGTTGGTATTGTTCCCAAGCACCTCTCACGCCCAGCTGCTGGATAATTTAAACTCCGTAGAGATTACACTCTCTCCTGAGTATCCGAAGCCTGGGCAAATCGTACAAGCCTCTGTGTTTTTAGCAAGCGAAAACGTACGGACTGCAACCATCGTGTGGTTATTGGACGACGAAATACAGCAAGAAGGTGCCGGTGATGATACGTTTAGGTTTGTCGCGGGAGGAGTCGGAGTGCCTCAAGCACTTGGGGTTCTCGTAAAGATGCCCTCCGGGCAAGTGTTTGCCAAAACCCTAAGGGTTATCCCGGCCGAAGTAACTCTGGTGTGGGAAGCTGATACTTACACGCCTCCTTTTTATAAAGGAAGGTCTCTGTATTCCTCCGGGAGTATCATTCGAGCGGAAGCAATACCAAATTTTGTTGATGAAGAGGGCAGGGTGTATACATCTCCCGAGCTACTTTACACGTGGAGTAAGAACGGGACAGTCTTAGGGAAAATGTCCGGTATTGCATCGAATGCTATAGTCGTCGAGGGCCCTAAGTTTTTTGGAAATTTCATTCTTTCGGTCGAAGTATCGACACCTGACGGAACCCAAATTTCTCAGTCAGCAGCTCGTATTGAAACCGTCGACCCTGTAATAAAAGTGTATGAGCGTGACCCTCTCGTGGGAGTCTTGTACCATAATGCAATAGGTTCGGGTTACTCTTTCTCTGGAACTTCACAATTTGAGGTTCAAGCCGAACCATACTTCATGGATACTCCATACCCAAACAACGACTCTCTGCGATACTCGTGGAGTATAAATGGCTCGAAAGTTTCCAGTATTGATGCCCGGCCCTCAGCTCTTCTCGTACAATTACTTGAAGAAGCACCTGTCACAACAACTCTGCGTGTCGTAGTGGATCACGCGCGCCATTTACTGCAGACAGGGGAGAGCACATCCGAAGTTTCGTTTGAGAGCAGTGCGCGCAGCTCTTTGTTTGGGTTTTAGCGTATGAAGAGACGAATGTTATACATTACGGTTTCTGTTTTTGTTATTGTATTAGCCATTGCCCTTTTGAGTTGGGCGGTGTTTGTTGGGCGTCAGCAACAAGAACTCCAACAAGATGCGGCGAACCTGGGTTACTTTGGTGGTGCCCCAGAAGGGACTCGGGGAGTCAGAGGAGTTTTTGACGGAATATTTAACAACGAACCAGAAAGTGCAGCGAGTCAACCCGATCCTGAACCAATCTTGCAGCAATTGTATAACTTACCCACGTCTGGTTACGTGAAAAAACGCGCAAATGCAATCCGTTTCGTTGACAGGGCAACTGGTCACGTGTTCGAGAAGGAACTTTCCGACGGAACAACTACGCGAGTTGACCAGACGACCATTCCTCAGGTGTACAATGCTGTTTTTACGAATGACGGAGACGGGGTGGTTCGCCAATATGTTGGCGATCGGGGAGACATCATAAGTACATATAGTATTCTTACCAACAAAGAGATACCGGGAATCTCTCTGCCGGTAAACATTCTTGAAATCAAAACGAGCCGAAACGAAGATCGGATGTCTGTTTTATACAGAACTCAAGAAGGAAGTAGTGTCTCGATACTGAACGGAAAAGGTGAAGTAGAGAAAGCTATTTTCGACTCTAACCTAAGGGGTTGGGCTCTTGACTGGAAAGGAGAGGATCTACTCATAACACAAAAACCCTCGGGCTCACTTCCTGGATCCAGCTACCTTTTTGACATCGTTTCTGGGGCACGAATGACTGCACTACAACAGGTTCCTGGATTGGAAACAAAACTCAGTCCGGATGGACAATTCGTTCTCTATAGCAAAATTGAACAAACTGGAACTCCTGTCCTTTTTTCCAAAAACGTGACAACGGGTCTTGATATACCCTTAAACATCGCGGGCTTCGCGAGCAAGTGCGCGTGGCTTCCAACCAGTAGTGAAGCGTATTGCGCGCTTCCTGCGGAGTTCCAGCAAGCTCAGTACCCGGACGCTTGGTACCAGGGCGATATCCACTTTAGGGACAGTTTGTGGAAGGCGAACGTTGCTACCGGTCTAGTCGAGCACGTGTTCTCTCCCGCTGTCAGTAACGGAGTCTCGCTTGACATGATCGATTTAACAGTGAGTGCTGACGGGGGTACGCTCTTTTTTATAAACAACACTGACCAAACACTGTGGTCAGTCACCTTCCCAGAAAGAGAGGCTGATGAGAGCCCTGCAGCAAATGAAGCGGTCGAGTAAGAGAATGGTACGGAGAGTATATAATGAAATTATGAGTAAGAAGTTACTACAACGAACATCATCGCAATTGCTTCGCCTACGTATAGGAAGCGGCATCATCTCTGCACTATCATTTGTATTGCTTCCGGTGTTTCCAGTTCGTGCCCAAGAAAAGACCTTGGTTAGCGATGGCCTCGGTCTTGGGTCGGACAACTTTTCTGGATATTTGAATAATCTTTTTGAACTGGCGTTATTGATAGGGGCAATCCTTGCTGTTTTAATCATCGCATCAGCCGGTCTGCAGTACATGAGTACTGATGCAGTAAGTGGAAAAACCACCAGTAGAGAACGCATCTTCCAGGCAGTTGTAGGCCTGTTGATGTTGTTGGGGATATGGATATTCTTTGCGGAAATAAATCCGAATATACTCAAGACCGACCTCTCTCTCGACACGGTAAGAGTGCAGGGGAGAGGAGCACAATCGGATCCGGCACGAGAAGCAGAGCTTCGCAAACAACTAGAAGCGGTAATTCAAAGAGGGGGGGAGAAACGTGCCGCCGAAGCAAAAAATATTCTATCAAACGCCGGTCCAATAATATCCGGGCCGCTCGTAAATACAGGAGCAGGTATCCTGCCGAACTATTACGCAAAGGTTGTTGCCAAACAAAACGGCAGGGTCCAATG
>DCYR01000011.1:0-12990 GCA_002331495.1 Patescibacteria group bacterium UBA2105
GTGTCGGAACTTGTTTCACTCGACTCCGATATTGATCTCTCCAAGGACGAAATGTCGATTCGTGGCAAGGGCGATAAGGTGCGCGTGGTATTTTTCTCGCCCGAGGCAAAAAAAGCAGTCCAAAGATATCTCGACGAGCGCAAAGACCTCGACGAGGCGCTTTTTGTAAACATGGGACGCAACGCAAATGAGCGAAACGAGCTTCGCCTTAGCACTCGCAGCGTGGAGCGCATAGTGAAACACTACGCAACGCGCGCGGGCATCACCAAAAAAGTTACACCGCACGTTGTGCGTCACAGCTTTGCCACCGACTTGCTACAGAATGGTGCTGATATTCGCAGTGTGCAGGCACTTCTGGGGCATGCTAACATCGCGACCACTCAGGTGTACACACACGTCACCGACAAACATCTCCGAGATGTGCACTCGAAGTTTCATAACAAGAAAAAGTAAGTGCATAAGTGTCCTTGAGAATGTCCGTAAGAAGGAGTACGGTGGAAGGGTACGGTCAGGGCGCGTACCGACCACGGGGGTCGCGTGCGTTCCGGCAGCGTTTTGCAGCTTGCCTTGTTGACTGATGTTCATCCTGAAAACAGGAGGGCGACGTGAACAAGTTCGCAAACCCCAAACTACCCCAATATGATAATTTCATTTCCGGGTTCTGGTAGCATTGGAGCGACGACCTCACCCCAACCTCAGTGGGAAAACTGAGACGGCAGCCGCAAGGTTGATACACAGAAGCCGGTGGTCACCAATACGACCACCGGCTCACTTCTTTTTATTGTTATGCTAGCCCCGTTCCACAATGACGAACGCGAGCAAAGCTCGCTCCCACTTGATTCGTCGTTGTGGAACGGGGTAGCATGACACCCATGAGAATAGTTTCATGGAACGTAAATGGGATTCGCGCAGTCGACCGCAAGGGTTTATTTATGCCGATGATACGAGAATTGCGACCGGACGTATTGTGTCTACAGGAGACAAAAGCGCAGCAACATCAGTCTCCCATTGATCTGCCTGACTACGAAGAGTTTTGGAACTCAGCGGAGCGGAAGGGTTATAGCGGCACGGCAATCTTCACAAAACGTAAACCCCTTTCCGTTTCATACGATCTTCCGGAGGATGTAACCAGAAAACACAGCTTGAGTAGCGACGCATACGGCGAGTTGAATAGGGAGGGACGCGTACTAACCATCGAATTTCCTGAGGTATTCATTGTTACTGTCTACACGCCCAATGCAAAAGACGACCTCTCGCGCCTCGAGCTGCGTTACAAGCACTGGGATCCGGCGTTTCTCGACTACTGTGTAACACTCCAGAATAAAAAGCCGGTCATTTTCTGTGGCGACCTCAATGTGGCACACAAGGAAATTGACCTTGCTCGTCCAAAAGAGAATGAGGGCAACAAAGGATTCACCAAAGAGGAGCGCGAAGGTGCCGACAATATAGTCGAAGAAGGTTTCATCGATACACTCCGCATGTTTGAGACTGGTGGAGAACAGTATACGTGGTGGAGTCCGTGGAGCGGGGCGCGGGAACGTAACGTCGGGTGGCGAATCGATTACATATTTGTCAGCGCGCAGCTTGAGGAGCGAGTAGAAAGTGCTGCAATCCACCCAGACATCTATGGGTCCGACCACTGTCCTGTCTCAGCAGACATAAATCTATAGGACATATAAAGGACAAGCAAAATGTCCTTTATACGTGTAAAGGACATTTATCCACAGTACAATGTCTTTTATATGTCCTTTATAACTTGTATACTGTCCGTTAGATTTGTTCATTCGAAAGTATAAGTTCTTTGTAGTTCTTCAATTTCAAAGGAGACACAAAGTGATGTTGGTACAATCAAAAAACATACACACACAACTCCAACTAACTTAACGTAGTAAACGCGATGTAAACGTTGTTACGTTCAAGTGGGAAGCACTCTTCTCGCTATCACCAACACACAAAGACTCCTTGAATCGCAAAAACCATCTTTGGACGCCTTGAGATTCGCACAAAAAAAGAAAGCGAATCAAAATATAGCGTATCACCCAAATTATCGAGACCGCCCTTAGGCGGTTTTTGCGTTGTATAGATAATTAGCGAACGTGATGCCTCTTGCGGAGCTCTTCGACCTCCTTGATGTCTTCTTCTGCACCTCGTTCTTTTCCCTGTTCCCCAAGTCTCTTCAGTTCGTTAGGCGGAAGTTTTGATAGCTCGCGAGCCCTTTTTTCCAAGTACTCTTTTGTATTGAGAGTCGGATCGTCGAGTACTTCTTCAAGCAACGCATGCAGAATCCACCCAACTTTTGGTCCCGGGCCTTCTTCTGCGATTTCCATAACATGTGCCCCGTCTATTTTGAGCATGGCCACTGATATAGGGTCGCGCAGGGCCTCGTCAACCATCGACTTGTACTTACGAAAGCGAAATGGTTGTTCTTTCGGCCTGCCAGTGCCGATGCGGTCACAGGTTCGCAACTCGAGTAATTCTTGAATGTGGTCAACACCGACATTTCGTATCATTCTGCGTACCGCACTTAACGTAATGGCATCTGGGTCGGAAAAAAACATATGCCAGCGAACGAGTTTTTCGACAACCGTTGCTGTGTCCCTCGGGAACTTCAGATCGCGCATAATTTTTTTTGCCATCCGCGCCCCGATAACTTCATGTCCGTGGAATGTGTAGTCGTTTTTCTCCTTGTCAAAGTGGCGGCTCGCTGGCTTTCCCACGTCATGTAAAAGTGCGGCGAGACGGACTTCGAAAGAGTAGTTTTTATCGGCACCGTGCTGCAAACTGCGCAGTGAGTGCTCGAAGACGTCGAATGAATGAGCCTGATTTTGGTCGCAGCCTATCCCCTCCTCCAGTTCAGGAATAATATGTCTCAAAAGACCCAGTCGTTGTGCAATAAACAGTGCCAGCATTGGTGTATCTGAGCGGATAATGCGGAACAGTTCATCTCGCACACGTTCTTTTGAGACTTTCTCCAGTAATTTGGCGTGTTTTGCTATAGCATCGGCGGTTTCTGAGTCGATAACAAAGTCCAGTTCAGCCGAAAGTCGTATTGCGCGAAGCATGCGTAGTGCGTCTTCGGCAAAACGGTCTTTCGGATCGCCCACAGCAACTATTTTCTTTAAACGGATCGCCTCCTCTCCTCCGTAGGGGTCCACAAGTTTGTCCCGCGACGGATTATACGCAACGGCATTCATGGTGAAGTCGCGACGCTTAAGGTCATCCTCCAGGCTCTTGCTGAATGTCACCTGGTCGGGGTGACGCGCGTTGCTGTATGTTGACTCAATTCTGTACGGGGTGACTTCAACAACTGCCAAAGAAGGCTCTTCGGATTCCGTTTTTATCCCGACAGTGCCAAAGTCGTTCTCATAAAATGAATCAGGAAATACTTTTTGTATTTCTTCCGGAGTCGCATCAGTAGTGACGTCCCAGTCCTTGGGTGTTTTTCCAAGCAGGAGGTCGCGAACACAGCCCCCTACCAAGTATGCTTCGTGCTTGATTGCTTCGAGTTGGTCCACTACCGCGCGAACTTCTTCTGGAATGTCGTGCTTCATACTTGCAATTGTAGTACACCCATTGCCATCAAGCGAATATGCCGTATGATTGCGACTACAAAAAGCACCCGTGGTGAAATGGATATCACAGCTGGCTTCGGACCAGCCGTTGGGGGTTCGAGTCCCTCCGGGTGCACCAGAAAGAAAATTGCAGGTCAGCGCTCGCCGCTGCGCTTCGCGCACTCCAATTCATCGGGAAAAAGAAAACTTTTTGGCATCAAATTCATAAATAAAATACTTTGATAAATAAGGTTCAATTTGTGCCCTAAGGCGACCTACTCTTGTTGCTGTTGACAGCAGTCACGTTTCATGATACTGTCAAGCAAGCGATGCAACGAAGAGCTAAACGAGGTAAACAAAATGCAGACCGCAATCGCAACTCTCGCGGGACTCGTCCTGGTAGCTGGAACGCTACTCAAACTGATGCTGTTCTTCCGGGGATTGGGCGCTCTCGGGCGATTCATTCTCCCATTCCTTTACAAGGAGAGAAAGGAGAGACTTGGTTGGTTTGAGTTGTGGGGAGGGTGGAATCTTGTCGTGTTCGCTCTTCTCGCCAAATTCGCCTCCGACAAGGTCTCAGCCGAAATGGAGGCATACGAAAAAGTGGCTTTCCAACTCGAAGGTCTGCGCATTCTCGGAACATACCTGGTGCTGCCGATCTTGGTAAGCTTTCTCATTAGCCGGGTGCATATCTACGTCCGTGAGCTCTGACAACGCAGCCCACCGAAAGCCGTCCGGCTTTCGGTGGGCTGATTTTCATTTTGAGAAATTCAAAGAACAATTTTGTATGCGCTCCGCACATTCTCAAATTAGTTCGCCAAAGAAAAATTTGATATTGTCAGCGGAGCGGCTTCGCCGCGTTCGGCATTTTGGCAGCCAGATGCGCCGGGCCGCCGCCCGCCACCTAGGCGGCGCGGCTGGACCGCACTAATTCAAGTATTCTGCACAAGACGAGCGCAGCGAGGGTTTATCGGCGACGTCGGGGCAGCGAGCACTTAGCGAGGTACGACCGCTTAGTACTGGCGCCGAGTCCTAACCCACAAGCCATTGATTCGCCGCACAATTCCGCTATAATCCGCTACATCAATTTGCGGGTATATGGCCGCCGCGCCATATATCTGCGGCGCTCGGATGATATGAAAACGCGTGTTATCATGTCACTCCTCGCTTGCGGGTATAGTTTAGTGGTATGACACGACCTTGCCATGGTTGAGACGGGAGTTCGATTCTCCCTACCCGCACAAAGATACAAAAACCTCACTGCTTTCAGTGAGATTTTTGTGTTCGGGCAGAATTATAAAAAGACAACCAAGGGCGAGGCCCTTGTCCGAGAGGAAAGCATAAAGGACAAAGTTGTGCATAATTCTGTGGAAAATGTGTATAAAGGACATTTTAGAAATGTCCTTTATCCCCATAAATGTCCTTTATCAACAGACTTATACACAGTCTCGGCAGAATATGTTTCTTACGAAACATTTTGACCAGATGATATAGAGCAGCTATATCTCTGGTGTTGCTGCTTTCACGTGAAAACTAGATAGCATGTGAGAAGTGTCTGTGCTTCACTGGGGCACCACAGTGCTTGCAATGGATCGCATCAACATCGTGTGCACTTAGGCCACACTCCTTGCAGGTGTAATAAATTTTGGCCCCTCTAAATATTGTCCTCGTAAGCTGTAGAAAAAGTGTAATACCAATAAGCATTGCGGTTACAGAGAGAGTCTTGCCCCACGGGCCAGTTGCAATCACATCACCATATCCTGTAGTTGTCAGTGTTGAAACTGTAAAGTATAAGGCGTCCAGATAACTGTTAATATAGGGGTTGAACTGAGCCTCTGCCACGAACACTATCGCAGTCATGATCCCCAAAAATACAAGAAAATTCAAAATACTTACCAACGTGGCGCTGTACCTGGCAACTAATTTGCTTTCCTTTTTGGCCAAATTAACCAAGTAGTAGGTTCTAAGTATCTTTAGCGACCGAAGGATGCGCAGAAGCGCCAAATTTCCGGTCATAAGTGGTGCAAATAGGGAAATAACCACGAGTACATCAATAACGCTAAATACGTTAAGAGCAAACGAAAACCTTCTGGGAGCAATCCATAGTCGTGCCAAGTATTCAAAAAGAAACATGACACCAAAAACAATCTCAATGGCGCGAACGGCAGGATGGCCCGGATAGATTGCTTCTAGCAGAAAAATGCCAAAAACGGCGACGTTCAGAAGTATTAAAAGCCTGTTAAATAGTATACTCTGAGGTGTTCTCTTGTGAAAGAGTGTGGTTACGCGCTTTTTGAGGTTTTTTCGGTAACTCCTTCTCATGCAAATATGCTAGCATGTTTCTACGCACAAATTATGGCACGACACAACACGATTGGGAATATCGGGGAAAACATTGCAACAAGATTTCTACAGTCAAAGGGACACAGGATCCTCGACAGAAACTATAGAAAAAAATGGGGTGAGGTAGACATAGTTTCGCGTGAAAATAGAGTCACGCATTTTGTGGAAGTCAAAACCATTTCACGTGAAAATGGGGGAGTTGTTTCACAAAATGCGCCGTATCATCGTCCAGAGGAAAATTTGCATGGTGGTAAGTTGTTGCGACTGCGTAGGGTGGTTGAAACGTACATTGAAAACGAGAACATAAAGGGAGATTGGCAGCTTGACCTGGTTGCAGTTGAGCTTCTGTTAAAGGACAAAAAGGCGGTGTGTCGATTGATCGAAAATGTCCTTTAAAATTATAAAGGACATTTTGAACAAATCGAGGCTTAATATGGAAAAGATGTACGTATGTGATACACTAGCGCAGACTCGGGGAACAGGACATGCTCGGTTTGCAATCGGGTGCCCCGAAATTTGCAATGATGCTCGAAGTGGTCGAGTTTCGATGCCTGCGCTGCGGGGCGTAGCATAATGGTAGTGTACTCGGTTTGGGACCGAGCGGCCCGAGTTCGATTCTCGGCGCCCCGACTAGAAATGTAGAGGTACATACATAGCCAGCCAATAGGTTGGTAGGTTGGTTGGTTCATCGAGCGATAGAGAGTTTTGTCTACATTGTTGGTTCCAGGCAAAGAAAGTTAGTTTAGAGAGGGAACAGCTCAAGCAAGAGGGGAGTGGATTTTTCTTTGAGATCTTTTGCGCGTTCCGGGAAATTCCCCAACTCTAAGAGCGCATTCAAGTCGCTTCCTGTTTGTTCTTGCATACTGTTGCTAACATGCGCCATGGTTATGGCTCGCAAGTCTCGGTCATCAGTTGTATCACCAACACTGCTGGTTACGATAAGGCCAACAAGTTTACCCCATTGGTTAAGTACAGCGCCACCTGAGGAGCCGCGCTGAGCGACAATGGTGCCTCCTAGGGATAACACATCAATTGCAGATTGAGTAAAAGTATAAACTTTTTGGATACGAGTTATGGTTGATACGGGCCACAGCGCTTCTCGTATAACGATACTTCCGACGAAGTCGGCGGGGTAACTTGCTAACAGCACCGGATCTCCCGTTTCTACAATCGCATAACGTGGATCAAAAGGCACGAAGGGGTAGGCACTTGGTTTCTCAGACCCGTCGGTACGTCCAGTTATGTAGAGAAGCGCCCAATCGTGTTCTCCTGTGCCAGTGGGAGTTTTGAGAAATAAATCTTTGCCATGTTGCTCTGCCCATGCTTGTGGAAAGGCCAGAATCTCCGCCGTATACTGTATCTTTGCAGGAGATCCGACACGAACAACACACGCAACAGGTTTGGACGGATGGTTTTGCAGCAGCAGGTATTGTGCTACGTGGGCGTTAGTTAGAATAACCCCACGAGGATCTATAACAATTCCGCTTCCCGTCATTCCAGTAATGTTTGAGTTGGAAGTACTTCCACAAAGTATATTTACAAGTGCTGGTAGTATTGTTTCGTTGACGGTATCAAATGACACTGGGGGAGTGTTGTACAAAGGGGGTTTCTGAACGGTAGAAACTTGTGGTTTGGCGCCCTGTTGTGACTCCTCGAAAACTTCTGAGGTTGCCATTGTATACTTTTCTTGTGCACTAGTAGCTGTAATTGGCGCGAAATCTTCTGGCTGTCCAGGGTCCGTCTCTTCCTTGGTATCTGTTGGGAGTGCTGTGTCTGCTTGTGTGTCCGATTGCTGGACGGGACTCGGGGGGTTCTCATACATACCAGGCGGTTGCTTCTCAGGCAAGACTAAAGCAAATGCAGCAGCCAAGGCGAGAAGTAATATTGCTCCGATAAACGCAGAATGTACAAAAGAAAATCCTGAATTTTGCATGGCGCCACTATAGCATTTGCTTGAGGTTGTGCACTATTTTGGTAGTATTGGCGGACCGCTGCGGGCATGTAGTCGTTTTGTCGTAAGCCGCAGCTGTCGCACGACACGAAATGGCGCTCTGCGCTTAGCAACGATACTCTCGTCGCGTGTCAGTGAGAGTCGTCCTCTCCTTGCATGCCCTGATCATATCGTTTAGCTATTGCAAGTGCGCTTCACTCCCTTATTTGCGGGTATAGTTTAGTGGTAGAATATCTGCCTTCCAAGCAGAGGACGGGAGTTCGATTCTCCCTACCCGCACCATAATATACAAAAAGACTGAGCTGAGGCTCAGTCTTTTTGTATATAGAAGAAAGAAGAGGTTACTTAACCGCGTCTTTCAGTGCCTTAGCTGCGCGGAATTTTGGTACGCGCATAGCAGGAATCTGGATAGATTCTCCCGTTCGTGGGTTGCGACCAGTGCGTGCTGCACGCATCTTGGCTTCGAATATACCCAGCCCAGCGATTGATACTTCGCTTCCGCTCTTAAGGCCCTCAACGATACCGTCGATTACGGCTTCAACAGCGCGCTCTGCGTCTGCTTTTGTTCCTCCAAGTACTCCGTGTACTTTGTCTGCAAGTGCTGCTTTATTCATAGTATTTTTATTATGTGATAAAAAGCGACCTTGAGTCTCGAAACATTATATATAGCGCCATATTTTGTGCAATAGCTGCTTTATGGCGCAATTTGCATGCAATTATTCGTCTTTATCGTTCAAAATTGTCTCTATACTCACTCTTGTTATACACGCCGAGTACATTCATGCGCTTTGTAGTGCTTACCAGTTCGGAAAGAGCACGCTGCAGCGGAGATTTTTCCGGGTTTCCTATACACTCCAAATAAAAATGAGCATCTCTATGGCGCTGCATGGGAACAAAGCTCTCAAGCTTAATAATATTTATACTATGCTTAGCAAATGCGCCCAGGGAATTGTATAGAGCTGCCGGTGTATCCAAAACGTCAAATACGATACTGATTATACAGTCGTCACTTGCCTCGCATTGCTCCTCAGAGCTCTTGGTGAGCACAAGGAAACGCGTTACGTTATCCGCCCGGTCTTGCATATCTCCCTTGAGGACTCGTACATTCTCGTATAGTTTGACTGTGTACTTAGAGGCAAGAGCCGCAACGGACTTGTCTTTTATCTCAGATACGTGCGATACGGCCTTCGCTGTATCGCCAAATGGCACGGGAACGATATTGAGCTTGCGAAGAGTGCGTGAACATTGGGCGAGAGCCTCGCGGTGGCTGTACACTTGCTCAATATCGCCAAGTGTTGCCTCGGCAAGGCCAATGAGGGCATGTTGTATTGGCAGGAAGTGTTCTCCTATAATCACAAGACCGCTATTTGGTAGCAGGTGGTGGAGATCGGCCACACGTCCTGCTGTAGAATTCTCTATGGGTAACAATGCATGCGTTGCCTTGTCATCTTGCACTGCTCTAATGACCGATCCA
Organism: Patescibacteria group bacterium UBA2105; assembly: GCA_002331495.1. Lineage (GTDB taxonomy): Bacteria > Patescibacteriota > Minisyncoccia > Phycocordibacterales > UBA2100 > UBA2100. The sequence goes on from DCYR01000011.1 coordinate 9,320, forward strand.
AATGTGGGGTAGCCGACATATTCCCCTCTGGGGAAGTACTCTGCTGCCGCTATACTCGAATACGAACCTTCAACGCCTTGATACGCCACACGTACTGTCATATGTAGTCATGTATCTACCGGGCAAATTCAATAGACCGGCTTTCGCGAATAACGTTTACTTTGACTTCCCCCGGATAATTAAGTTCATTTTCGATTTTCAGCGCGATATCTCGAGCGAGTTGACGGGCTTGTAGGTCGGTTATCTCTTCTGGTTTTACAAATACGCGAACTTCACGACCCGCAGAGATCGCGTAGCTCTTTTCGACCCCTGGAAAATTGTTAGCAATTCCCTCGAGATCGGCAAGTCGCTTGATGTAATTCTCGACCGAATCACGCCTGGCCCCGGGGCGGCCGCCTGAAATAGCGTCAGCAACCTGCACAATATAGCTTTCGGGGTTACTGTATGGATATTCCTCGTGGTGAGCTTCCATGGCCTTAATAACCTCTGGGTCAACATTGAACTTTTGTAGGATGCGACGACCGATTTCTACGTGCGTGCCAGTAACTTCATGGTCAACAGCCTTACCAATGTCGTGCAAGAGGGCTCCTGCTCGAGCAACTTGTACATTTGCTCCAAGCTCTTCAGCGATTATCGCCGCAAGGTGGGCCATTTCTATAGAGTGGGCGAGCACATTCTGGCCATAGCTCGTACGGAAGTGTAGGCGTCCAAGCACGATAAGCAGCTTTGGATCCAGGTTAAGCACTCCAGCTTCAAACGCTGCTTCTTCTCCGCGTTTTTTAATAATGACATTGATCTCCTCACGTGCTTTTTCGACGGTTTCTTCAATTTTTGCGGGCTGGATACGTCCGTCAATAATTAGATTCTCAAGCGCAACACGCGCAACTTGACGGCGAATAGGGTCGAAGGAGGAAATAGTGATGGCTCCTGGCGTATCATCAATTATGACATCTACGCCTGCAGCTCTCTCGAATGCGCGTATATTACGTCCCTCTTTACCAATTATCTTTCCTTTTATCTCGTCGTTCGGGAGTGCAACGGTTGTTGATATGACGTCTGCTTGTAAGTTGTTACCGATGCGGTGAATTGCTGTGGTGAGAATCTCGCGCGCACGACTTTCGTATCGCTCTTCACCATCTCGTTCCAATTTTTGGAGGCGGACGTTTATGTCTTCCTCATGTGTTTTGGCAACTTGCGTCAGGAGTTCTTTCTTCGCATCTTCGGTTGTAAGTTTTGCGAGATTTTGTAGCTCCTGTTCTCGCTGTTCGAGCGTGCTCTCGACTTTTTCGCGTACTTCTTTGACGTGTTCAGCCTGCGCCTTTATAGCTTCACTTTCTTCGTCAAGGTCGCTCTGACGCTTGTCGAGCAGCTCTTCTTTGCGGATGAAGCGCTCCTCAGTTTTTTTAAGGTCAGCCTCTTTTTCTTTTAACTCTTTCGTACGTTCTTCGATTATTTTCTCCGCTTTTTTCTCCGCACCTTCGGTGATGCGCTTCGCGTCTTCTTTGGCCTCAAGCATCATTTGCTTGATCTGTAGTTCCATTGAGCCGCGTTTACCCAAAGATACTATCCAGCGAAGAAAGTACCCGAATGCTGTGCCAAACACTGCTGCAAGTAGCAACAGCATTAATATTACTTTCAAGGACATATGCTTTTAATGCCCGTCTCCCTTCACGTATGTTTTTCTATAGTGCTATGTGCCTAGAGTTGTCGGAGATGCAGTGCCTTCACAGTACAAATATAGTCAACAATGTCAGGAAAAAGACGGAAAACTTACTGAAAATGATTAAATTACAACCAGTCTCGGAAGGATACCAGAAAAATTATAATACGCAAAAGAAAAGGCCCGGAATATCATTTACGGGCCTCCAGGGAAGGGGAGGTTCTCGGAGACTCCACAGTTGCTATTGTATAAGCGCCAAGTCCGACTGAAACAAGTAGGGCCAATACGCTAAAAATAGCCATGAAGGGGCTTTCCTCGCATATTCTCTTCCAAACCGCACGTGCATCTGAAAACCCATTCATGCTATCTTCAAGTCTCATGAAGAACAGCAGCACTACTATAGTGCTGCTGTTGTTGCAAGCCAATGACCGTTGAGGTGGTCAGGATAAAACCTTGTCGACCACTCCGTATTTCTTTGCTTCATCTGCTGTCATGAAGAAGTCGCGATCGACATCCTTTTCTATCTGGGCAAGTTTTTGCCCCGTGTTCTTTGCGAGCATCTTATTGAGTGTATCGCGCAGACGCAAGATGTGTTTTGCCGTGATCTCAATATCTGACGCTTGACCCTGTGTGCCGCCCCACGGCTGGTGGATCATCACTTCCGAGTTTGGGAGAGCGAATCTCTTGCCTTTTTTACCAGCTGACAGCAAAACTGACCCCATTGAAGCGGCCATGCCAACGCAGATAGTCGAAACGTCCGGCTTGATATGACTCATCGTATCAAGAATCGCAAGCCCGGCGCTTATCTGCCCACCGGGTGAATTAATGTAGAGAGCGATGTCTGCCTTCGGGTCCTCCGATTGCAGAAAAAGAAGTTGGGCGATTATTAAGTTAGCAACATGATCGTCAATACCTCCGCCTAAAAAGACGATGCGTTCTTTCAGTAAGCGAGAATAAATATCATACGCACGCTCACCGAACTGCCCCTTTTCGACGACCATCGGAACAAGCATCTGAGCGTTGAGATCTTCTTTACGTGTATTCATATGCGGCAATATAGCCTATTTAGCGATATCTTCCAAATACTGAAACACCAATTCATTTCGTTTAGTGGTTTCTACGTAGACACGGACACTCTCCTCTTGTGCGTGCGGGTAGTGTTCCAGTACGTGGTTGATTTCCCTTCGTACTTCTTCTTCGCTTGGGTTGATATTCTCGTTTTTCGCTATGGTGTTGAGGATGAGTTGTAGTTTCGCACGTTTTTCAGCCTCGGGGAGCCAATCTTCGCGTAAATTTTCAATATTTTTCCCAATATTTTTTAGATAGTCTTCGAGCTCCGTACCAGTTTGCGCCACATCCGATTCTAGTTGCATTTGCATGCGATTTATTTCTTGCGTAATGAGTACGTCGGGAAGTTGGATTTTCGAGGTGGCAATAATTTTTTCCACGGTCTCGACACGCTTTTTTTCGCGACCGCGGAGTCTTTTTTCATCAAGAATATTCTCGCGCACTTTTGTCCTAAAATCATCAATCGTAGCAAAGTCACCGAGAGTCTTTACAAATTCATCAGTTAATTCTGGCAGGTCTTCATCCTTAACTTCAGGTAGCTGAGGTCGTTCCACTCCGTCCTTTTTTTGTTGCTCGTACGCGTCTATTTGAGCGCGTTGTCGTCGTACGTGGTTGAGCGTTTCTTCAAGTTCCTTGTCTTCAACTTCGAATTTCTGTTCCTCGCCAAAAATGCTTTTGGCGATCTTTTTATAGTCTGCTAGTTTAATTTCGGGCATTACTGCAGTAGTAGCTTTGAATTCCAAGGGATTGCTGACGGCAAGCTTTGTAATTTGGATCTGGGGAGCACCTATGGCGTCGATTTGCTCATCGACGATGATTTTCGGGTAAATTTCGCTCAAGGCCATGTTTGCTGCGCGCTCCATGATTCGGCTTTCGCCGACGTGGCCGATAAGCATATCTTCTGGAACCTTTCCTTTTCGAAATCCTGGGACCTCTACGTTAG
>DCYR01000011.1:13414-13616 GCA_002331495.1 Patescibacteria group bacterium UBA2105
TTTTTACGTCTGTGTAGCGTTGGTCTGTCATGGGGGCAGAGTGTAGCAGCTCGTAACGACAAAAGCCACTCCCCTGGGAGTGGCTTTTGTGAGCACCTCCCAAGAGGTGATCGTCTAGAATTCAGACTCTATTTGCTCGAGGTCAGCTTGGAGTTGTGCCTCGAAGGTTGCTGTATCAAATTCATTGAGGTCACCCTCTATT
>DCYR01000011.1:13999-15199 GCA_002331495.1 Patescibacteria group bacterium UBA2105
ACTAGAAGCATCTTCTGTATTTATTTGCGACTGTTCGTTTATTTGTGTTCCCCAAACGTAGAGACCTCCGGCGATAAGCAATATGATAATTATAATTATGCCAACCACCGGCCCCACCCCTCCGGAATTCTTAGGAGCAGGAGAGGTAGAGGAAGACTCTTGTGTTGGTGAATCATTGTTTCCTTGTAGAGGAGGTGTCGTGTTGTTTTGGTTTGAATCCATACGTTATTAGGTTAACAGATTAACTACGCATCGTCATCAGATGAGTCATCAACTGGATTGCGAGTGAGTTCTTTGAGTTGCTTGAGGGCCTCCCGAAGAGCTCGATGCGCTTCTTTAACAGACTCCTTTGCATTACTCACTGCTTCTTTGAGGCTGTTAAGCTGTTCTCGCGGATTGTCTGAGTCAAGAGCCGTCTCGAATGTTGCTCGAGCCCTTGCAAGAGTATCGGTGGCTTCGTCCACAGCCTGTTCTGCCACCAACAGAGCCACATCTGCTTCTGTAGTGTCGACTCCGTTGGCCTCAAGTTCTGCCAGTTTACTGCCCATGCGCTCAAGAATGTCAGTAAATTTCTCAAGGGTTCGCCCGATTCGTCCAAGGATACCCTCAAGAACTGCCTTGATGCGATTCCCCACCTCTGTTTTTGCTTCGCGATTGAACTCACCGCGGTGCTCGCGAAGTTTTTTTCGCATTTCTTTAGCCCGGTCTTGCATCGCACTGCGCCTTTCCATCATAGCTGCTTCGCGCATTGTTTCGCGTTCTGACCAAGCTGTCTCAAGTATCGATCGGCGCTCTTCCGGCGTGGCGGCTGTGTCAAGTTCAACTTTAATTTCGGCGCGTCGATCAGAGGCTCTTTCCTTCACTTCGTCACGAACGGTACGTGCCCTGTCACGAAATGATTCGCGCCTATCTTTTAACTCGGCACGAAACTCTTCGTTTTGTTGTAACGAGCGAAATGGAACTGGCCGCAGTTCTGGCTCAAAAGCGCGGTCTATTGGAGGGCCTTCAAATGTTTCTTGGGCCGTTGCAAACTGTGCCATGCCCAATAGCAAGGACACGGATAGCACGGCAGCGAGAATCGCCGAGATGGTCATGGTACGTGTGAGTATCATATTACTGTGTTGAGTTTGTAATAACTAGTAACGTACAGAAATAGACGAAGTGGTTTGTCTTCTCTTACGTACAGAGTAGCATCCAACT
>DCYR01000011.1:15598-39600 GCA_002331495.1 Patescibacteria group bacterium UBA2105
TCGATCTAGTGAAAAACAATATTATGACTGACTACAATGCACTCTACACTCCTGGTGATTTAGATAACTTCACCATAAACACCGTAGTAGAAATACCAAAGGGTTCAATATTGAAAATCGAATATAATCGAGAGAAGCACACGTTTGAACTTGACCGCGTTGAACCTGAAATATTTGCGAAGCCCTCAAACTATGGTTTTATTCCGGCAACATTGGATGACGATGGCGATGAGCTCGACACGCTTATAGTAAGTCCTGAGGCAATACCGCTTGGTGTGGTACTTGAGGCAAAAGTAATCGGCGTGCTCAACTTTGAGGACGATGGCGAACAGGACCACAAAATCATTTGTGTTCCGGCAGACGATCGCGACAGCGACAACAAGATACAAAATCTCGACGACTTGGGTGAGCGCTGGAAACAGAAGATTGAATACCACTTCAAGACGTATAAAGACCTTAAGAAACCGGGAACTACTAAAGTGCTCGGGTATGGGAACTCAGATGATGCAATTAAAATAATCAAAGAGTGCATCGAGCGATACGAAAATCAATAATTTCTGCAAAAGTAGCAAAAAACCGCCCAGTTGGGCGGTTTTTTAGAGGGGGAAATTATTTTTCCTCTTCCTCGCTTTCTTCAGCTGGGGTCTCATCTACGGTTTCTTCCGCGCTTTCCCCTGTCTTGGGAGCTTCTTCGACTGTTTCGTCAGCCGTGAGCTCGACTCCTCCCTCGGAATCAGTTTCTGCGAGCGCTTCACCACCAGCAGACTTAATGTCGATGCCCCAGCCAGTGAGTTTCGCTGCGAGGCGGACATTTTGACCGCCACGACCTATGGCAAGAGACTGCTGATCTTCAGTTACTTCAACAGATGCACGCTTTTCCCCCTCCTCGTTCTCGATGATCTCGACATGTAACACTTCAGCAGGAGACAGTGCGCGCTCAATAAATTCGTGTGTGTCCTCTGACCACTCGATAATGTCAATTTTCTCGCCACCAAGTTCTGACGTGACTGTAGAAACTCGCACTCCGCGCTGGCCAACAAGCGAACCGACCGGATCTATATGATCGTCGTGAGTGAGCACGGCCAGTTTTGAACGTGAACCAGCTTCCCGTGCGACCTCTTTTATTTCAATTGTTCCGTTCGCAAGTTCGGGAGACTCAAGCTCAAAGAGCTTTACCAAAAATTGTGGGTGAGAGCGGCTCAGCTTTAAGAATGTGCCACGCGGACTCTCTTCCACTTTATAAAGGAGTGCACGGATACGTTCGCCTTGTCGGTAGCGCTCACCTGGAATTTGTTCCTCGTACGGCAAAATACCCGTTGCACGACCAAGATCAACGAAAAGGTTTCCACGCTCGAAGCGTTGCACGTGTCCAGACACAACCTGCCCTTCGCGCTCACCGTATTCTTCGAGAATCGATACCTTTTCTGCTTCGCGTATCTTTTGCATGATGACTTGCTTTGCAGTTTGAGCTGCTATCCGCCCAAAATCTTCCCGTGCTTCGAGCGGGAATTCAATCTCATCATCGAGCTCCACACCCTTTTTAATACGACGTGCGTCATCGATCATAATGTGATGTTCTGGATTGAAGCGAGTACGCTCGTCGTCATCCGTTTCTTCTTCATCCTCTTGGCGCACAAGCGTATTGTCCACGACAATTTTCACCTGTTTGAATTCCACCTCACCGAGTTCCATGTTAAATGCAGCACGAATGATTTGCCCGCGTTTCCCGTACTCTTTCTTATACGCAGCGGCGAGTGCCATCTCTATTGCAGAAATAACCTTTTCACGTGGAATGCCGCGCTCTTGCTCAAGTTCGTCTAAAACAGAACTGATGACTTTTAGATCGAATAAACTCATAGTATTTGAATAAAAATCCCGCTCACATGAGCGGTATCTGTTACTTATTAAATTGTGTGTCAAGAATATCTTAAAATGGAGAGAAGTCAAGCGTATGCTACAATACTCCGTAAATATGACGAACGGGAACCTTTATGATGCTAATGTTTGTATCAGTTGTCGTGAGCGACTAGAAGCGCTTCCCGAAACAATCTCATTGACTGCCGGTGAATTCGAGCTCCTCAACCGACCGCAGCGTGCTTACTCATTTGCTATCCCTGTGCGAATGGATGATGGATCGGTAAAAGTCTTTAATGCGTATCGTGTCCAGTATAACAACGCATTAGGACCAACGAAGGGAGGTATACGGTATCATCAAGATGTAGACTTTGAGGAGGTAAAAACACTCGCATTTCTTATGGCACTCAAGACCTCACTTGCGGGCATCCCGTTTGGGGGAGCAAAGGGAGGTATACAAGTTGATCCACGTGAACTCAGCGAGGGAGAACTTGAACGACTCACGCGGGGCTTTGTGCGAGCGGCGCATACGTTCATCGGTCCGCGAATTGACATTCCAGCGCCTGACGTGAACACAAACTCACAGACAATGGCATGGATTGTTGACGAGTACGCAAATATCAGTGGTGCCTATGAGCCAGGTATTGTAACTGGAAAGCCGCTTGAGCTTGGGGGTTCGCTCGGGCGTGGAGAAGCAACCTCTCTCGGAGGAGCATACGTACTCGACCAGTACATAAAAGACAGTGGCCTACAGAGAAACGAACTGACGATTGCCGTCCAAGGTTTCGGTAATGTTGGGCGAAATATTGCACGCATATTATCTGGATGGGGGTATACGATTGTTGCCGTTAGCGATATTTCAGGAGCCCGTTACGACGAAGGGGGACTCGAAGTAGAAACCATATGTTCTGAGAAAGAAGGAGGGTGTATTCTCAAGGAGGCGAAAAGTGATGCCAAACACTTGAGTAACGAGGAGCTACTTGCGCTTGATATCGACGTGCTTATACCCGCAGCACTTGCAGACCAAATCACTGAAAAAAACGCATCCCGCGTGAAAGCAAAGGTGATTCTTGAGATGGCAAATGCACCAGTCAGCAAAGAAGCGGATGCAATTCTTGCAAGGCAAGGCACCGTGATCATTCCCGATATACTTGCGAATGCGGGGGGTGTTATAGCCAGCTACTTTGAATGGGCGCAAAATGCGGGAAATGAATATTGGAAACTCGACGAGGTAAACAAAAAGTTGCGAGAAAAAATACTCGGAGCCTACACTCGAGTACAAGAGCGAACATTGCACAATGGATACGACTTGCGCACGGCAAGTTATGAAGTGGCGGTTGAAAGAATTCTCAAGGCAGAGAAATTACGGGGCAATTTATAATAGGAGTGTCTTTTGCACAGTTTGCAAGACGTCTTTGGTGCTCGGGCTTGGTATACTACGGACTATACGAGTGCCGAAGCACTCACATGTGATGTGCTATGTACATTAATGATGAACAACTACGCGCTTTCCTCAGCGATTCCGGTTTGGTTTCACAGAAGAAGTTTGACGTCGCGACAGACAAAGCGGAGGAAAAAGGCATTACCGTAAGCGAAGTGCTTGTCTCGGAGGGAGAAATTTCAGAAGACGACCTGCGTCGCTCACATGCATATGTGCTCGGTATTCCGTTTGTTGACCTTTCAAGCACAAAACCGGACCTCAATACGCTCGCACTCATTCCCGAACCCATAGCGCGCCGCAACAATATTGTTGCATTCAAACAAGAGGGAAACGAACTTGAGGTTGCTATGCTTGATACGGACGACTTGGCAGCCATAGATTTCGTAAAGAAAAAAACCCAACTTCGTATTTTGCCTCGTCTCACTGACGCAGCATCAATCAAGCATATGCTTCGTCAGTATCAAAAGTCACTTCGTGACGAGCTCGGTGATGTCATTGCGCGAGAATCAAAAACTCTCGAAAAATTCGGGAAAATGCGAACGGATAGCGAGCAAGACCTAAGGAAGCTCGCCGAAGGAGTGCCTGCAGTGCGGGTACTTGATTCGTTGCTGCGTCATGCAATCGTGCAAAATGCATCAGACATTCATATCGAGCCGAGGGAAAACGCACTGCTTGTTCGTTACCGTATTGACGGTATCTTGCACGACGCCATGTCACTCCCGAAATCTGCAGCTGCTTCCGTCACGGCGCGTGTGAAAGTGCTCGCTAACTTGCGACTTGACGAAAAGCGCATGCCGCAAGATGGACGATTTCGTATGGAAACCGATGGTGATCGAGTGTCATTTCGTGTTTCGGTATTGCCAACATACCACGGGGAGAAGACCGTAATGCGTTTGTTGCGGGAAGACGTTTCGGGATTTACACTCGAATCATTGGGATTTCATGGCATCGGACTTGAGCGTTCGCACGATGCAACCCGGAAAAAGACAGGACTTATTTTGGTTACCGGACCCACGGGCTCAGGGAAGTCGACGACACTGTACACGATGCTCGACATACTAAATACGCCTGATGTAAACATATCGACAGTGGAAGACCCGATCGAATACCAAATGCAGCGCATTAACCAAACGCAGGTGCGTCCCGATATAGGTTTTACATTCGCGACGGGTTTGCGTAGCCTGGTACGACAGGATCCGGATATAATTATGGTAGGTGAAATTCGGGACCGCGAAACTGCCGCGCTTGCGATTAACGCTGCACTCACCGGACACCTCGTGCTCTCGACACTTCACACCAACTCGGCCTCCGGCGCGGTTCCTCGTTTGCTCGATATGGGAGTCGAGCCGTTTCTTCTCGCTTCTACTCTACAGGTAGTCATTGGCCAACGATTAGTTCGAACGCTGTGTAGTGGTGCGAAAGAGCATAAGCTATCAGCCTCGGAGATGCGCGGTCTCGAAGAAAAGGCCGATCTCGGAGCGGTTCTCAAAGCCCTGAAGGAAGAGAGTATTGTATCTGGGAAAACGACATGGAAGAGTGTGCCTCTCTCAAGAGAAAATCCTACACCAGAATGCGAGACTGGCTATAGCGGACGCAAGGGCATTCAGGAAGTACTGCCGGTGAGCGAGAGTATACGAAAACTGATCCTCGACGGGGTGTCTTCTGATGAAATAGAAATTCAAGCGCGAAAGGAAGGGATGCTCACTATGTTCGAGGATGGAATATTCAAGAGTGTCGCAAGAGAAACCAGCCTTGCAGAAGTTCTGCGTGTTGTAAGCGAATAAATATGAAGTTTTCATACAGGGCCGAACGTGATGGACAGACGTACACAGGCACTGTGGAAGCGACGGACAGGTTTGAAGTATATAGACATGTGCGCGCAGAGGGAGGGTCGATCATCTCGGTTACCTCGGAGCGCAAAAGTATATGGAGTTTTTCATACTGGAATGCAAAATTTTCAAATGTTAAGGAACACGACAAGATTATTCTAGCTTCAAACTTGTCAGCCATGATCGGTGCCGGGCTTTCAATTTCTCGAGCGCTTGCGGTTTCTGAACGGCAGACAAAGAATCCCAAGTTAAAAAATATACTTCTCTTTGTGCGGGGAGACATTCAGAAGGGGGGAACATTCAACGGAGCACTCGAGCGCTTCCCCAATACTTTTCCTAAACTATTTGTAGCTATGATTCGCGCGGGTGAAGAGTCAGGAACACTTGACGATGCACTCACAAACATAGCAAATCAGTTGACTCGTTCGTACGAACTCAAGAAAAAAATCAAAGGAGCGCTGATCTATCCGAGCATTATTATCGTCGCAATAATTGGAATAGGGTTCCTCATGATGACCGAGGTGGTACCGACCCTCTCGCAGACCTTTAAGGAGCTTGGCGCAGAATTGCCGAAATCAACGCAGGCTATTATTGCAGTCAGTGACTTTATGGTGAACTACACAATAGTTGTCCTTCTCGGGGTGGTTGTGTTGATCGGAGGGATGTATGCGCTACTGCGAACCAACTTCGGACGACGGAGTCGTGACAAAATCTTTCTCATGGTCCCGGTAGTCGGCGATCTGGTGAAAGAGGTGAATGCAGCTCGCACAGCACGCACCTTCTCGTCCCTGCTTGGGGCTGGAGTCGATATCGTGACTGCATTAAAAATTACTGGCGAGGTGATACAAAATAGCTATCACCGTGATGTTCTTAAGGAAGCCGGCGAGAAAGTGCAGAAAGGGGAACTGCTTTCCGAAGTGTTTATGAAAAATGAAGACCTCTATCCACCTCTGATGGGGGAAATGGTGGCCGTCGGAGAGGAGACGGGAGCGCTCTCTGACATGCTCATGCGCGTTGCTGATTTTTATGAAGGGGAAGTAGCGCAAAAAACAAAGAACATGTCGACAATAATAGAACCGTTCCTAATGATTTTGATCGGTATCACTGTCGGATTCTTTGCCGTTGCGATGATTGGACCTATCTATTCACTCTCAGACGCGTTCTAATCACGAACGTACGATACAATGCAAGTAATGAAGAGCAAAGTTCGTTCGCTGCGAGGCGCGGGATTACTTGAAGTAGTAGTGGCCTCCGCACTCCTGGCACTTGTCTTCACGGGACTTTTCGGAGTACTCCAGTTAGGGACACGTCTTGCAACCGATAATAAATCACGGACCGGCGCCCTCTCCTTAGCGCTTGAGCGTATTGAGTACATACGGAGTCTCGACTACAGCAACATTGGTACCACCGGTGGTGTTCCTTCAGGGCCTCTGGCGGCAAATGAAAGTATAGCTCTTAATGGGGTCGATTACGTGCGTCGTACCTATATAGTGTACATAGATGACCCTAAAGACGGCTTGGGTGGAGGTGACACAAACGGCATTACCACTGACTATAAGCGAGTGAAGGTAGAGGTATCTTGGGAAGGACAAACAGGCACACGATTCTCATCATTGGTGAGCGACTTCATGCCACTAGGTATTGAACAGTAAATGAGGCTCATGCATTCTACCAACGACAAACGAGGCTTTACTCTTATCGAAACAATCGTGCTCCTATTCGTGTTTGTTATGATAGTGGGCGCAATAGTTATGTCGCTTCGGTATGCGTACAGAGGGCAACGTTTTGCGTTTGAACAGGCAGATGCAACACGTAGTGCGCGTACTGGTATTGAGCGAGCGGTGCGCGACATACGGGAAACCTCCTATGCTGACAATGGTGCATACCCAATTGAGGCGATGTCGACAAGCAGCGTGACATTTTACAGTGATTTCGATAACGACAAAAAAATAGAGCGTGTCCGTTATTTTCTCAGTGGAACTGATTTTCAAAAGGGTGTCGTCGAGTCCTCCGGTGATCCGCCAGCGTACGCTACCTCAACGGAGGTCATTTCAATAGTTTCAGATAACGTGAGAAACGAGGCCGTGGGCGTTCCCTTGTTTACCTACTATGATACTGTAGGTGCAGCTATAAGTGACTACACAGATATAGACGAACTTGCTTTTGTCTTGGTGCGACTTGTTGTGAACTTACACCCTGAGCGAGCTCCGGACGACTTTGAACTACGAAGCAGTGCTGCGCTAAGAAACGTAAAGTAACTATGAAAAGCATTTCGCAAAAAGGAATAGCGGTCATACTCGTACTCGTATTTGCTGCGGTATTTGGTGTATCAGTCTCTGCTCTGATGGGGTTCATTTACAGTCAGGCACAACTGGGAGCAGGAAAAGAGGTAAAAGAGCAGGCACTGGGAATTGCCGAAGCCGGTCTAGAGTATTATCGGTGGTTTCTTGCACATAACCCAAATGACCTGCAAGACGGAACCGGAGCACCTGGTCCGTACGTATACGCGTATGATGATCCCGAATCTGGACGGGTTGGTTCGTTCAGTTTAGATGTTACCGGTAACATTGCATGCGGTCAGGTCCAGTCTATAGATGTAACCTCGGTGGGGACTGTTGACACCGACCCCCGTTTCACGCGCACAGTATTTGGACGACACGCAAGTCCGAGTGTTGCAGAGTACGCATACATTATAGGAGAAGATGTGTGGGCAGGGTCAGATCGCAACATCACCGGCCCCTATCATTCAAACGGGGGTATACGGATGGACGGAACGAACAACTCGACAGTATCAAGTGCCGTAAATAGCTGGACGTGTACTTCAAGCTTCGGATGCTCACCGACACAGACACAGGATGGGATATTTGGCGCTGGTTCAGGGAGTGTCTTGTGGCAATACCCAGTGCCAGCAATTGACTTCAATAACATGGGGTCGAATTTCTCAAACCTAAAGGGCTACGCGCAGGCGGATGGTATTTACCTTCCGCCGTACGGCGCAGCTCAAATAAACTACTACGGGTATCAGGCAGCGATCGATGGCTACCATCTTATATTTAACAGCGATGGCACCGTTGATATTTATCAAGTCACCGACACAAGCGGTTATTGGGGGTATCGTTCAGGGATTGGAACCACGCCCGATTTTCATATAATTGATTCGGAAACATTCGTGGAGCGTCGACAAATTCCAACTGATTGCCCACTTATATTTGTCGAGGATAAAGTGTGGCTAGAAGGAGTCGTGAACGGAAAGGTAACCATAGTAGCGGCAGACCTGGTGAATAGTGGATATGACCCTGATATTATTTTGCGTGACGATATCGACTATTCGACCCAAGACGGGTCGGACGGCCTAACAGCTATTAGCGAATCCGGAATCTTTATACCGCCACAATCGCCCGATAACCTATCACTCAAGGGTATCTTTGTTGCGCAAGGAGATAGGTTTGGACGCTCTTTTTACTCAGGAGACCAAAAAACCCAACTTACTATTCAGGGCACAATTGTTTCAAAAAAACGGGTGGGCACAAAATGGACATGTGCGAGTCAGGGATCATTCTGTTCTGGTTATGAAAATCGAGATAACTCATACGATAGGTTGCAAACAACAAATCCGCCACCGTTTACACCGGCGAGTACGACTACGCCGCGTTATATTCTTTGGCAAGAGCTTTAGTGTGCGGGCGTGGTACAATCTCGGGAATGAAGTCAGTCATCTGTAACTGGAAGATGAATCCGCCCACATTTACGGAGGCAAAGCGGCTATTCGACGTAACCAAAAAATTAGCAGCTGTGTACAAAAATGCGGAGGTCGTTATCGCTCCTCCGACCATCTTTTTGCGCGAGCTTGCAAAAGGGTATCGGGGCACTCGGGTCGAATTCAGCGCCCAAAATATTTTTTGGGAAGAGTCTGGTTCCTTTACTGGAGAAACATCCTCTATACAAGTGCGTGATGCAGGTGCCACATACGTAATTATCGGCCACGCAGAACGACGTGCGTTGGGAATTACTGATGAAAACGTTCAACATAAAGTGCCCGTCAGTCTAAAAGGGAAACTGGACCCGATAGTTGCAGTCGGGGAGAGGGTTCGCGACACACACGGGGAGTATGTACATGAGGTTAGAAACCAAATCACGACTGCGCTCGCTAACGTCCCGGCCTCAAAATTTAAAAACATAACGATTGCATACGAACCCGTATGGTCAATAGGAGCGCCCGAGGCTCCTGACACGAATTCGGTACATCAGATGATGTTATTGGTGAGGAAAACCATTGCTGATGCATTTGGGGAGAAGAAAATGAAATCAATACGGGTCATCTACGGCGGTGCGGTGAACAACGAAAATGCCAAAGATATTTTAAGTGTACCGGATCTCGACGGAGTGTTGGTGGGGCGCGCGAGCCTCGACCCCTATCGGCTTGAGGCGATACTGCAAGCAGCACATGACGCATGAAGTGTATTGACGAGGAAAATAAATTGGCCGGCAAGGTGGTCTTGGTACGTGCGGGACTAAACACCCCGCTGCATAATGGAAAGGTAATAAATGATTTTAGGGTTCGTAAAGCTCTTCCAACTCTGCAATTTCTTCGTGCGCAAGGGGCGAAGGTGATCGTGATTGCCCATATCGGAAGGCATGGTTCAGAGTCTCTTGCGGGTGTTGCGGAGATATTGAATGAACGTATGCCAACGAAATTTTCTACGCGAGATGAGATCGACTCCTCAAAAATGACTGAAGGAGAAGTGGTATTGCTCGAGAACCTAAGGCAAGACCCTCGTGAAGTTGAAAATGACGACGGATTCGCACGAGAACTTGCAGCACTAGCCGATATTTTTGTGCAAGATGCATTCTCTGTGTGTCATCGAGAGCACGCGAGCATAGTCGGCATCCCAAGGCATATTGATAGTTATGCAGGATTATTGCTGAAGGCCGAGACGACTGTTCTTGAGCGTGTACTCAGACCCGAACGCCCCGCACTATTTGTGCTAGGAGGTTCAAAATTTGCAACTAAGGAGCCCCTCATCCGCAAATTTATTGATGTATATGACAAGATATTCGTTGGAGGTGCGCTACAGAATGAGTTTCTCGCAGCGCGAGGAATAGCGGTCGGTCGGTCGGTTATTGAAGACGGAGCAGTTCCGTCGGATCTCCTGGTAAGCGATAAAATGCATGCTGTAGTCGACGTGGTCGTGGAGCATGAGGATTCAACCAAAGCCAACGTACCCATAGACAGGGTTCGACACAAGGACACCATTGTTGATATAGGCGAGAATACGATCGCCTCTCTTTCGAGTGAACTAATGAGATACAAGACCATCCTCTGGAATGGCCCTCTTGGTTGGTATGAGAGAGGGTATGACACGGCAACGGCAAACTTAGCTCGCGCGGTGGTTGACAGTGGGGCAGAAACAATAGTTGGAGGGGGGGATACTGTGGCCGTTATTCAAAAAGAGGGGCTCGAGGATCGTTTCGACTTCGTTTCAACTGGCGGTGGCGCCATGCTCGCATTTTTGCTACACAAAACTCTCCCCGGAATCGAGGTGCTCAAATAATTTAAAGGAGGTTCTTGATCTTCTCCACAACCTTCTCTGGTTCTCCGTCTTTGTATGGAGTTCCAGGCCAGTGGCGGAGTCCATCATCGTCGATACGTGGCACGATATGTACGTGCGAGTGAAACACCACTTGCCCCGCAGGGCGTTCGTTGTTCATTTCGATATTAATACCATCGGCTGACATACCGTCCTTGATCCTTGAGCTAAGCATCCTCGTGGTTTCCATCAAGGCTTGCCAGTCGGAGGCTTCTATCTCGTACAAGTTACGCGAGTGGTTTTTGGGTATTACTAATGTGTGACCAGGATTCACCGGGTTATGATCCAAAAACGCGAGAGTGTTCTCATCCTCATACACCTTATGCGAAGGCAACTTGTTGGAAACTATTTTGCAGAAGATACAATCGCCCATGTTTGATAGTATACTTCGAAACTATGGCTTCACGCTACATACTCAGGAAGCAACCAAGCAACTCGATCCGAGAAAAACTGTCGACATATGACACGTTCACTCAGGACTTGCTTTTCGGACGCGGTATTACGACAAGCAAGCATGCCGAAGATTTTTTTAATCCCGCATACGATGACGATGCATACGACCCATTTCTACTAGTCGACATGGAAAAGGCCGTTAACCGTATTGCCAGCGCGGTAGATAAAAAAGAGAATATCGCGTTTTATACCGACTTCGATGCCGACGGTATTTCAGCGGGTGCGTTGTTACACGATGCGTTCACTAAAATAGGACATACAAAATTCACAAACTACATTCCACACCGAGACTCGGAAGGTTATGGGTTTCACAAAAAGGTCGTAGATATCCTCGAAGAAAAAGGAGTAACTCTTATAGTCACAGCAGACGTAGGTATCACAGACTGTGAAACCGTAACGTATGCTAAAGCAAAGGGGGTCGACGTGATCATTACCGACCACCATGTTCCCGGTGGCACTATACCTGAGGCCATAGCGGTGATAAATCCTCAAAGACTTGATGATTTTTATCCAAGCGTACACCTCTCTGGAAGCGGGGTAGCTTTTAAGTTGATTCAGGCGCTGTATCAACATGCACGTTCTGAAAAAAGGGAATGGATACAGAATGTACCAGAAGGCTGGGAGAAGTGGTTGCTCGACTTAGTGGCAATTGCAACGATTGCAGACATGATGCCCCTCGTTGAAGAAAACAGAAGCTTGGTTCACTATGGACTCTTGGTTTTGAGGAAGTCTCGACGTCCGGGGATCGGGGCGCTGTGCAAAAAATTACGTCTCACACAACGATTTCTCTCCGAAGACGACATTGGGTTTTCTATAGCTCCACGTATCAACGCGTCCTCACGCATGGGGTCGCCCGAAACGGCATTTGAATTGCTCACTACGTCAGACACGGGACGTGCAGCTGATCTGGTGTCACAACTTGAGTCACTGAATAATAAGCGCAAGGGACAGGTTGCGAGAGTGGTACGAGAGCTAAATAAAAAAATTCCCGAATATCCAGAACACAAGGTAATTGTCGTTGGGAACCCGAACTGGAACCCGGCACTATTGGGACTGGCGGCGAGCTCCCTCGTTGACATGCACGGGAAAACAGTTTGCCTGTGGGGTCGCGAAGGAACTGGAAATATAAAAGGTTCGTGTCGAGGTAACGGAGAAGCCCATATAGTGGAAATGTTTCGGGCTGTTGCAGACAAACTCGGGCAGTTTGGCGGGCATGAGCATGCAGGGGGTTTTAGTGTTACATACGATGATGTACACAGCCTACCAAGTATCTTGGAAGCCGGTTTCAAAAAAGTAGCGTTAGAGAAAGGAGAGGAGGAGGTTCTCGCTGATGCCGAACTCGATTATGGCAATCTGCAGGATACACACCGTACGCTCACGCGCTTCGAACCCTTTGGTGTCGGAAATCCGAAGCCCGTATTCTTGTGTCGCGATGTACACGTACACTCAATACGACAGTTCGGAAAAGAAGCTAATCACACCGAGATAATTGTTGCCAAAGAAGGAAGAAGGGAAAACGTTCGAGCCGTTGCGTTCTTCCGACAGGCTTCGTCGTTTACGAATGAACCAAAAATAGGTGTTACTGTAACCATAGTGTGTACGCTTGAACTTTCTCGTTTTGCCGGCCGCACACGACTTGAACTGCGTATTGTGGATATTGTATAGGTGCGAGTCGTACAGTGGGGTACTATTATTAGTTAAGAAGGATCATGCGTTCGTTTTCGAAAAAAGAGGCTTTTCAGTTTGGCTGGAGACGTTTTAAGGAGAGGCCGCTCTTTTTGATTGGTTTATTCATTCTCACGACAATCATATCTGGGGTAACCGGGTTCGTGGCTGAGAAAGTTGGAGACGGAGGAGTTGGTACTGCCGTTAATCTTATTGATTTCGCGATACAAGTCATTTTAGGAATGGGCATGACACTCATCTTGTTGCGCGTATACGATCAGGTTGACACTGACTACACGGATCTTCTCGAACCTTTACATCTCTTTTGGAAATATTTGGCAATGACGATACTGGTACTCGTGGTGGTATTTGTCGGGTTCGTATTGTTTATTATCCCAGGAATTATCGCTGGTATTGCGCTTGCCTTTGCTTCATACTTGGTGATTGACCGAAACCTCGGGCCAGTTGAAGCTCTCAAAGAGAGCATGCGCATTACACATGGGCATCGCTGGAATCTATTTATTTTTGGGTTATCAGTATTTTTCATTAACATATTTGGTGCTCTATTTTTCGGTGTGGGTCTGATAGTGACCATTCCGGTTTCGGCTCTTGCGACCGTTCATGTATATCGATGGCTATCCAATCCTCCGAAGGAAAGGGGGGTCTACGTTTCTGCCTTTTCAAAGATGATGGGCACGTTTCTTTTCATTGTTTTACTGGGAGGAGTGGCGCTATTTGTACTCACTTTGGGAATTGACTCCACTACCGATACCCCAGAGTTACGCGACGAACAACGGAAGGCCGATATAGTACAGATAAAACTCGGCGCCGCATTGTATCGAGATGCGAATGGGGTGTTTCCGGTATTTCTTGAAGACATGATCCCGGATTATCTGGCAGAGCTTCCGACTGACCCTCGCACTGGAGATCCGTATAGTTATATAATGTATGGAGACGGGGTCGACTATGAAGTGTGTGCTGCGCTAGAGACAGTGCAAGATTTTGGCGGAGTGTACTGCGAGTTTGGGCTTGAGCTGGGTTCTGGCGAGCAGTCTGCACTTGATGGGTTCAACTCTGAAACTTTTGAGCCAGAATTTTCTCCCGAGTAAGATGGTATAGTCGCAACTCTTTGCATGAGTAGGTGGGTTTTACTATCCAATCTCCCTAAGAGCTCATTCTGATTAAGTGTGGCATGAGCGACATGGCTTAGGGTTGTAGAACGAGATATACTGCTTTTCTGTGGAAAAAATTATTGTATATACGGATGGAGGGTCACGCAATAATCCAGGAGAGGCTGGTATTGGCGTGATTGCATATGCAGGAGACGACAAGCTTTTTGAATTGTCCGAATACTTGGGGATACAGACAAACAATTATGCTGAGTATATGGGGGTTATTCGAGCGCTAGAGTGCCTCATGCAGAGAGGATTGCACAAGAGCAGCATTGAAATTCGTATGGACAGCAAGTTGGTAGTAGAGCAGGTGCAGGGGAACTGGAAAGTAAAAGAACCTTCTCTCAGGCCTCTTGTTGCTCGTGCTCGAGAGCTGGCATCACAATACGAAGACATAACCTTTGTCCACATACCACGTGAGAAAAATACGGAGGCAGACACGCTGGCAAATCGAGCTATGGACAGCATATAGTTTTTTTGAGTGATTACCTTCTTGTATAAGCCGGGAGTCATTGTATAGAAGATTATATTTGTACGTGATTAGAGGCAGTTAGGATTGCTAAAGGAAAGGTGACTGTCATCTCGGCCCCAAAAAGTATCCGAACAGGTGCCGTTTTGGGTGCTAGAGTAACTAACATATGCATAGGTTTGTGCAGGTCGCTTTCGTCGCTTTCACGCTGGGAATCGCGTGGCGTTCACTGTATGACTTCGGGTGGGCATTCATTTTTATGCTTGTTGTCACTGCAGTTCTAGCGTTTGTAATCCGCGCACTTGGAGTTGTTCGGACAGCAACGACTTCTTTCATGTTGATTGGGTTGTTGTTTGTGGCCATCGGTGTTGCGCGTATGCATATTGCAGTGCCGCAGATTGTTTTGGATGAGCGTCTGGGCTCCAAGGTTTCATTTGTAGGTACTGTGGTGCGCGAGCCAGATGTTCGAGAGACATATACAAATCTAATTTTAGAGAGCGAAGACTTTGCTCATCGCATATTAGTTCGCGCTCCACAGTATCAGGACTTCAGGTATAAAGACGAGGTTCGAATAACGGGGAAACTCGATATCCCGAAGAACTTTGAGGGAGATACCGGGCGTGTCTTTAACTATCAAGGCTATCTCGCGAAAGACGATATACGTTACATAATCTCGTTTCCCGAGGTAGAAATACTTGTCCGGAGCGAGACGCTTACAGGATTTTTGTTTAAACTGAAACGTACCTACTTGGATTCTCTCAAGAGGTTTCTGCCTGAACCGTCTGCCGCGCTGGCAGGTGGCATCACTGTCGGGGAGCGTCGTTCACTCGGTGAAGAGCTCACACAAGCGTTTCGCGATACCGGTCTCATTCATATCGTGGTGCTCTCTGGTTACAATATTGCGATTATCGTTATGTTTATATCTGCGGTCCTTGCGTTTCTCCCAGAGAAACCACGCTTCACTGTTGCGATTATTGCCATCGCTCTTTTCACTATATTGGTCGGTGCTTCATCTACCGTAGTTCGGGCAGCTCTTATGGGAAGTATCGGCGCGGTAGGTGCAATGGTTAAGCGCACATACAGTGCGCTGCACGCACTGATAATCGCCGGTTTTGTCATGTTGTTGTGGAACCCCTACTTACTTGTGTACGACCCGTCGTTCCAATTAAGTTTTGTTGCCACGCTCGGATTGCTACTTGGGGCACCGTTGCTTGTCCCCTCTCTGAAGTTTATTCCAGAAAAATTTGCTCTTCGAGAAATTATTGCTGCAACTGTGGCGACACAAATAGCCGTACTTCCGCTATTGGCATACATGATGGGAGAGGTTTCTTTGGTTGCACTAGCGGTGAATGCACTCGTGCTGCCGATTGTGCCCCTTGCCATGTTGGTTGTGTTTCTCGCTGGAGTGGCAGGATTAGCGAACTACGCAGTGGCCACGTTATTTGCGATCGTTGCTCATGGACTACTTACATACATGATCAAAGTTGTTGAGACATTTGCCGTACTACCGTTTGCAAAAGTTGCGCTGCCTCAATTCTCTCTGTGGATCGTCGGGCTCGCGTACGTAATTTTGGGCGGGTGGATTGTAGTCTTGGCAAGACGAAAGAGCAGTACGAAACAAAAAGAAAACTTACCCTGGGTCGGTAGCCAGGAGTAGCTTCCCGGGTCCGCCAGGCTACCAAAGAGGGGGGTGTTTCGATACGCTCGCCCCAGGAGCCTTAGATAACCCGCTTTAATTTGTGTAGCTCGCGGCTTTTATTCGCGGAACAACCCGGACAAGATCTTCCGGGTTGTACTTCACGCAAGAATACTGAAAGAGTATCAGTATTTGAATTACATTACGTATAGGTAACTATGCGCTTGTTGTAGCGTTGAAGCGCGTTACCACCTTGTCCCAATTAAGGTTGTTAAAGAATGCTTCAATATACCGCGCCTTTTCTGCGGGGAGGTAGTCAACCATGTACGCGTGCTCCCACATGTCGACAGTGAGGAGAATTTCGATGTCGGCGAGGGTACCGAGTTCGTGGTCGGCGGTCCACCATACGTGCGGAGTGTTTCCTTTCTTGTCCCAACCAAGTGTCGTCCATCCCGAGCCGCGGCTCATGGCGACACTCTTAAAGTGGGAAATGAAACTCTCCCAGTCGCCATACTTCTCTGCGAGTACGTGGCCGAGCGCACCGTGGCGCGGCTCTTCCGTGGCTCCTCCTTCCCACTGCGGAAAGTAAAACTCATGCATACGCATACCATTAAACTCGAAACCAAGGCGGCGACGAGTCGATTCAATCGCAAACTGGTATTTTTCAGGATCGCGCACGGAGAGGTCGGCGATCTGTTCGCGAAGCAAATTGATGTTTTTCACATACCCGTTATAGAGTCCGATATGCACCTCGATTTGTTTTTCTGATATGCCTTCTAATGCAGGTAGAGAGAAAGTTTCTGGTTTGTACGTATGCATGGATGTATATTTAGAAGTGAATAACTAACTTAGTGTATCAAATGTACGTCAAGAACAAACAGCGACTTCTCTTGTTTACATTTATATTACTTACTTTGGCAACGGCTGCTATTTGGGCACCAATACTTACTGTCGAGAATAAGAGTCTCACTGTGTCGTTTCTCAACGTCGGGCAGGGAGATGCCATTTTTATTCAAACACCCTCAGGACGCCAAGTAGTAATTGACGGGGGCCAGGGCAATGTTGTGTTGCGTGAGCTTGGCGAGGTGATGCCATTTTTTGATCGTTCGCTTGACATTGTGATAGCCACACACCCAGATGCTGATCATATCGGCGGTCTTTCCGAAATACTGAAACGCTATGATGTACAAGTATTCATGCGGCCAGGTGTAGCTTACGATACACCAGCGATGGGGCCAGTTATCACTGCTCTTAAGGAACAAGGGATTCAAGAACTGTTTGCTCGACGGGGACAACAGATCGACTTTGGAGATGGGGTATATCTCACGATATTGCTTCCGGACAGAGATGTGTTGGATTTCGACCCGAACGAAGCTTCAATCGTACTCAAGGTTGAGTTCGAAAATCGTTCATTTTTATTCACTGGCGATTCACCAGTAAACATGGAGGAGTATCTTGTTAGCCTGGATGGTGAACAATTGGCGAGCGATGTTCTCAAAATAGGACATCATGGCTCAAAAACTTCGAGTAGTGAACTGCTTGTTGGGTATGTGGATCCTGACTATGGAGTGCTTTCTCGAGGCTGCGAGAATAGCTACGGGCACCCGAGCCAAGAGGTCCTTGGTATCTTGAGTCAGTTCGAAATACAAGTGTTGGATACGTGCAACAATGGGCGCATAACGTTCCAGACCGACGGCAGCGTGCTATACGTAGAAAGTGCACGCTGAATGCCTCAAATAATTCCGGTGCCCTTGAGAGTTTTGTAAGCACCGTTTTTGTTGATGGTTTTAATTGCTTTAGCTGAAAGCAGTACGGTCACCTTCTTGTCGATTTCAGGAACGAAAAGTGTTTTCTTCTGCAAATTAACCTGCCGGCGCTTCTTACCTCCAGGGTTAAACTGCGTCGCACGCGTTCTGTTGCTGTAGCGCCCGCCGACTCGCGATTTTTTGCCTGTCACCACGCATTCCTTTGCCATAATGGGCCGCATGCTACCATAGGGATACGTAATAGGCAATCTGTATGGGAGTTGAGGTTATATTTTTGATCGCTATTTTAGTCGTTTCCGTCGTCATCCATGAAGTCGCTCATGGTTTTGCCGCGAACTACCTTGGCGACCCGACGGCCAAACTTCAGGGACGGCTTACGCTTAACCCAGTGTCGCACATCGACCCGATGGGGTCGATCGTACTTCCGGCTATTTTGGCGCTCTCGAGCTCACCATTTCTCTTCGGGTGGGCAAAGCCAGTACCGTATAACCCATACAATTTACAGCGAGGCGGTCGCTGGTCCGAGGCAATGGTGGCGTTTGCCGGTCCTGCAGCAAACATCGCAATCGCGCTTATCTTTGGGATCTTCATTCGATTTGGGGCCCTACCCGCCTCCATGGTGAGTCTTGCCGTCTCGATTGTGTTTTTGAATATTTTGCTCGCAGTTTTTAACCTTATTCCAATCCCGCCACTCGACGGTTCTAAAATACTCCCGCAACTTTTGCCAAGAGGCCTTGCTCTGCAGTATGAACGCATCCGCGTAATGCTTGAGGGCAACATACTCCTCGGTTTTGGGATAGTACTCGTATTTATTCTGCTGTTTGGTTCGCAATTCGCCACCGTTATTTCTGCAATTAGTCGCTTTATAATTGGCGCGTAATACCGTATGGTTTTTGAGTTTCTGAGAAAAAAGCAAAACACCCCGGCATCCTCAGAGGTCCCACAAGCAGCTTCGGATACGGAGGCACTTGCCGCGGTGCAACGGCGCGTAGAAAAGTACTACCAGTCGCAGCAAAAAACAGCTCTTGGCGATGACCCTGTTGCACAAGCGATGGCAAGTATCACAGAAGATAAGGAGCCTGCGTTAGAAGTACCCCCGAGTGAAACAAAAGTCCCGGCATCGCTTGGGCAGTTGCCGCCTCAACCTCACACGATAATCCCTCCTCGAAAAGAAAGAGAACAGACATCGATAGCCTCGCCAGACCAATCACTGAATCGGCCGATAGCTCAAAATACTGAGGTTAATATCCCAGGCCCCAGTGTCGTAGGTGATGCGGCGCACTTGACAAGAATGCGTCGAGAAACACAAGCGGCTTCCCAAACTCCCACGCTTGATGAACGTATCGATGTATTGCCTTTGAACTCCGGAGCCGACATTTCGGAAACTACAACCAAGTCGCATGAGTCCGGTGAGGACATAATTTCAGACACGACTGATGCCATTGCGGACTTTATGAAAAGAGATGGTATGTACAGCCGCACCTCTTTTCCTGACGTTTCTGATCAAGGCAACGAGGTGACTGGAGATATCCTATCCTCGTCCCATGGGTCTCTGAATGACAGTGAGAATGTGAAGGTGGACTCAACCTCGGTGCAGCCAACTGAGGAGCGATACGGCGGCCGTATCAAATCTTTGCTTACCGAAGTACCAGGAGAGTTTGATCGAGACTCTGTCATCCGTGTACTACGAAGAGTATCGGATGACTTTTTGCAACTCGACACACTTTTAGATGGGGTTTACACAAGGGAGGGAAAGTACGCAAGTGACATGTTAAAAGAAAAATTATCCACCGAGGCAAGAAAGGAAGCTCTGGGCAAGGCGGTCAGGCAAATTAGTGTGAACGACAACACTTCCTCCAATGCCGAGGTGGCGTAACTACTATTGCATTTAAGTAGCCTGCATAGTATATTTTGCGCACTGCCCATCGGGGCGGCTTTTGTTATATGGCAACTATAAATCAACTTGTCCGTAAAAAGCGAAAAAACGTCGTCAAAAAAAGCAAGACGGTAGCGCTTCGTCGTGGGTTCAACTCTCTGAAGAACAAGCCATCTCGGTACGCATCTCCATTTAAGCGCGGCGTGTGCACCCGTGTAACGACAAAAACTCCCCGCAAGCCGAACTCTGCTATTCGGAAGATCGCGCGCGTTCGTCTTACGAATGGTATGGAGGTTACCGCATACATTCCCGGTGAAGGACACAACATACAGGAGCACTCAGTAGTCATGGTGCGCGGCGGCCGCGTGAAGGACATCGGTGTACGCTACACGGTGGTGCGAGGACGACTCGACGCTGAAGGTGTGGGAGCACGACGCACTGGTCGCTCTAAATACGGTAACAAGAAGCCCAGGGGAGACCAATAGGAAGGAAAATAATTTATATGCGACGACCACTAAAGAAAAAGCACACTATTGAGCCAGATTCAGTATACGACTCGGTTAAAGTAACCAAGCTCATTAACTACATCATGGAGCGCGGTAAGAAAGACACAGCGCGCAAAATTGTATATGCTGCTTTTGAAGAACTCAAAGGCAAAGACAGCAAAGAAGACCCTCTTGCTCTCTTTGAAACAGCTATCAAGAACGTAGCGCCGCTTATGGAAGTACGCTCACGCCGTGTTGGTGGGGCTAACTACCAGGTGCCGCGTGAGGTTCGCCCGGAGCGCCGCCTAGCTCTGGCGCTTCGCTGGATTGTGGAGGCTGCCAAGTCAGGAAAGGGTAACGAAATGCAAAAACGACTCGCTGATGAGATACGAAAAGCAGCAAACGATGATGGAGAGGCGGTACGAAAACGAGAGAATACCCACAAGATGGCCGAAGCGAATAAAGCATTCGCACACTTCGCATGGTAGAGATTCTCTAATTTTGGGATGTTTCGTTGTTACGCATCAGAAATTTCCGCTCACCGTATGCGCAAATACGGCTCGCACAAATTTCTTCGCGCGCCTAGAACCATCCGCAAAATAGAAGGATCATCTGTGCTTCGGACAAACACGTTAGTCATTAAAAATTTTTAGCAATAAAGGAAGTATGAGTCAGCAAATTCCACTTGAAAAAGTACGAAACTTCGGAATTGTCGCACACGTCGATGCTGGTAAGACCACCACGTCTGAGCGCATTCTCTACTATACGGGACAGAGTCACAAAATTGGTGAGGTCCATGAAGGAGAAACCGTCACCGACTGGATGGAACAAGAGCGTGAGCGCGGCATTACCATTACCGCAGCGGCTATCACATGTTTTTGGACCCCAATGTACGATCGTACAGGTGACGATGGAAAAGTGGAGGCGTCAACTCCGGACGACCCGACTAAGCATCGATTTAACATCATAGATACTCCCGGGCACATCGACTTTACCTCTGAGGTGCAGCGCTCCATGCGTGTCCTCGACGGTGCGGTCGTGGTGTTCGACGGCGTGGCCGGAGTAGAGCCACAGTCTGAAACTAACTGGCGATACGCAGAAGATGCAAAGGTGCCGCGTTTATGTTTCATAAACAAGCTGGATCGTACCGGCGCCTCATTCGAGCGTTCATATAAGAGTATCTTGAGTCGTCTTAGCAAGAACGCTATCCGAGTTCAGGTTCCAATTGGCGAAGAAGATAAACACGAGGGCGTTATCGACTTGCTTACTCGTAAGGTGTACCACTCAGAAGGGAACCTTGGTGAGGAGGTGACTATTTCGGATCAAATACCCGAAAACCTTAAGGACGATGTCGAAAGGTACCGCGCAGAGCTTATCGAAAAGATCGTAGAGCAGGATGAGACTGCGATGGAGAGGTATTTTGAAGGTGAAGAACCGAGTATAGATGAGCTCAAGAGGCTTTTACGTAAAGGCGTGATAGCAAATGAGATATTCCCTGTTTTCACTGGATCCGCATTAAAAAATAAAGGAGTACAAAATGTTCTTGATGCAGTGGTGGACTTTCTCCCAAGTCCTCTCGACCTTCCTCCTGCAAGAGGAACAAATCCAGATAACCAAGAAGAGGAACTTACGCGAGAAGCGAGTGATGAAGCGCCATTTGCTGCACTCGTATTTAAGTTGCAAACGGATCCGTTTGTAGGCCAGCTTTCATTTTTTCGTGTGTACTCAGGAATGGTAAAAGCGGGAGACACGGTGCTTAATGCGACGACCGGTAACAAAGAACGAATCGGTCGCATAGTGCGATTACAGGCAGATAAGCGAGAGGAAATTACCGAGGTGCACGCTGGAGAAATTGCAGCTGCTGTCGGTATGAAGGAGGCTAAAATTGGCCAGACCCTGTGTGACCCAAGTGCTCCGATTGAACTTGAGAAGATTGAATTTCGTGAGCCGGTTATATCGATGCGAATTGAACCAAAGACTAAGGCCGATCAGGAAAAGCTAGGCATCGCGCTTTCAAAACTCTCGGACGAAGATCCTACATTTCGTGTCGAGTCTGACGAGGAAACGAATGAAACTATTATTAGCGGCATGGGTGAACTGCACCTTGAGATTCTCGTGGACCGAATGAAGCGTGAATTTAATGTTGAGGCAAGTACTGGCAAGCCGCAGGTGGCGTATCGGGAAACAATCCAAGGTACTGCAGAGGCTGAAAATAAATACATCAAACAAACTGGTGGCCGTGGTCAGTATGGGCACACGAAGATACGCGTTAAGCCCATGGGGGAACTTCCTGAAGACGGTAAGGAGCGTGAGAAATACCTTAAAGCTGTCACGCGAGAAGATCACTTTGAATTTATTAATTCAATCAAGGGCGGGGTTATTCCAGCCGAATATATTCCTGCAGTGCGCAAGGGGATTAAGGAGGCTATGGAAAGAGGAATAGTGGCTGGTTACCCGATGGTGGATGTATCAGTTGAGCTATACGATGGATCATTTCACGACGTGGACTCGAGCGAAGTAGCATTCAAGATCTCTGGCTCACAAGCATTCCAAGAAGCGGCAAAATCGGCCAAGCCGGTTTTGCTTGAGCCGGTCATGAAGCTCGAAGTAGTGACTCCCGAGGAGTTCATGGGTGATGTAAATGGATCTATAAATTCAAAGCGTGGTGCGATTGAGTCGATGGATGAGCGTGGTGATGCAAAGGTTATTACCGCGAAAGTGCCGCTCTCTGAATTGTTTGGATACACCACAGAGTTGCGTTCTATGACACAAGGTCGGGCAACTGCAACAATGGAATTCTCCAACTATGCTGTAGTTCCAACCAATGTCGCAGAAGAAATCAAGGCTTCAAGAAGCTAGGGTGGTTCTGCTCGTCCCAGATTTTTTATATCCGACTCTGTCTATGAATGCCCTGACCGTGTGGTGATGGTAAATTGGGGAGAATCGAAACTCGCGGCAGACTTCCATGTATCGTGAAGGTTGTGAAATAGCAACTATTCACAGTATGTTTTGTAGTGTCATGTAGGAAACGCTATTCTGTCGTCATGACAAGATCCAACCGAAAGGGCATTAAATATATAAGTTACGCCATCGCGTTGTCCGTTGCCGTAGCACTTGTTTTCTTCGGTTTACAAACCAATGATACGGATGCATTGGCTCGTGCCCAATTTTTGAAACACTGATCTAGTGAGGTTGCGTACTTAGAGCCTGGCTACAAGGGATAAGAAAAGTACAATACCCTACCGTACTGCAGTGCGAATAAAAGAACGTACTAAAAATAGACGTAGGTGCATAACTGCAGAGAGAAACGCTTGACTCAAGGCGCGCTTTTGCTAACATACTGCCACGCGTGTTGCGCGTTTTTTGTATTGCCTGTCTTCTAAAGGCGGGCCGACGCGTGCAAGTGTATATGTATTAGTAGACACAATTATTTACTGTAGGGCAGTAGTTCTCGCGCCTCTACACCAAGTAGTTGTAAGTTAATAACGAATTATTATGGCAGAAGCTTTTGACCGTTCAAAGCCGCACGTAAACGTTGGCACCATTGGTCACGTTGACCACGGTAAGACAACACTTACAGCCGCTATTTTGAACGCACTTCAGCTTTCGGGTAACACCGTAAAGATGAAGAAAGTCGACGAGATCGACAACGCTCCGGAAGAGAAGGAGCGAGGAATTACCATTGCGCTCTCGCACAACGAATACGAGACCGAGAATCGTCACTACGCGCACATAGACGCGCCTGGTCACGCCGACTACATCAAGAAC
>DCYR01000007.1:0-3146 GCA_002331495.1 Patescibacteria group bacterium UBA2105
GTCTGAGTTTATGGAAAAGCACTCGGTTTCAAAAATGATTGGTTCTCCTCCAGGATATGTGGGTCATGACGAAGGAGGGTCGTTAACTGAGCGTGTGCGCCATCGTCCATATTCGGTGCTGCTTTTCGACGAGATAGAGAAGGCACACCCCGAGGTGTTTAATGTGCTTCTACAGGTGCTGGATAATGGAAGATTGACCGATGCCAAAGGGCGCACTGTGAACTTCAAGAACGCCATCATCATTATGACCAGTAACCTCGGCGCTGAACACATCGACAAAATGAGTAAGCTTGGATTCACGGATGATAGGGGAGAAAAGGCCCAGTACGAACACAACAAGGAAAAGGTGATGCAAACATTACGCGGTTTTTTCCGTCCGGAATTCCTCAATCGCCTCGATGAAATTGTTCTTTTTGACATTCTCTCTGAAACGGCAATTAAAGAAATTGTGAAGATGCAGGTAGAGATAGTTGAGAAACGTCTCGCCGAAAAGAAGATAAAGCTGCAATTCACTCCGGCCGCACTCACGTATTTGGCTAAAAAGGGTTACAACCCACAGTATGGTGCACGGCCGCTCAAGCGGCTCATTCAAAGCAAGGTGTTGACACCGGTAGCCACCATGATGGTTTCGGAGGGAATGATGGAAGGTGGGGTGGTGAAAATCGGGGTGAAGGGAGAGGAGTTCACATTTGACGTAAAGAGAAAGAACGCAGCTAAAAAGCGAGGTCGAAAGCGGGTAACCACGCGCGGTCGTCGCAAGGCGGTAGCCGCAGCTTAGAATCGAAACAAGGCGACGACCCACAAAGGTAATCGTGGAGCCCATACACCCGGGAGGCTTGTAAGTGACAGGCTGAAGTTTATCACCTCGCTTGTTTTAATCGGGGGAGTTGCGGCGTGTCATCGGCACATTCTCATTTCCAATTGAGTAGAATGGGTAGAAGGCGATCATAAATGTCTTCAAATCGGGAACGTAATCTGATAGACTCCTAACACTGCGTCGGTGGCGGAGTGGTCAAACGCACGAGGCTGTAAACCTCGCGGCATTGCCTACGGGGGTTCGAATCCCTCCCGGCGCACAAACGATAAACACGGGTCTTGCACCCGTGATTTTTCGTTTGTGTCTTGTTCGAGCGGAGTCGAACAAGGACACATTTTCTACCCACAGTCACTCTGAATAAGGACGCGCTGGAATGCTACGATTGGAGTATGCAAAGAGCAATAACTTTTTTGTTTGTGGGGCTTCTGGCTCTTGC
Organism: Patescibacteria group bacterium UBA2105; assembly: GCA_002331495.1. Lineage (GTDB taxonomy): Bacteria > Patescibacteriota > Minisyncoccia > Phycocordibacterales > UBA2100 > UBA2100. Next base: position 1,254 of record DCYR01000007.1, read on the forward strand.
GCCGGTGGTCGGTTTTGCTCAAATAGTGCAATGTAACGGGCCTGATTGTGACTGGGGGGCCCTTATAACTCTAGGGCAGAACATACTCAATTTTATGGTAACGCTCTCCGTGTTCGTTGCGGCAGTGATGTTCGCCTATGCTGGTTGGCTTTTCTTTTCCGATACAGGCAATGCGAGTAATGTAGAAAAGGGAAAAAAGGTATTCGGAGCCGTCGTCATAGGACTTATTATTGTACTTATTGCGTGGCTGGTGGTAGATACTATTCTCGACACCCTCACTGGCAGAGGCTTAGACGAGCGCGCTGCACAACAAGTAGACGATATTGGAAGATGAGGTGATCCTCTCTTTCTCGTAGCTTTGTTGACACTGCGTAAACCATTGGGTAATGTAACCCCATCATGAGTCAAGACAAATTAAAAAAACTCGCGTGCACAGATTGTGGGCGAATCAACTACTGGACGTCGCGACGTATAAAGGGGGAACAGATTGAGAAGCTTGAATTGGACAAGTACTGTAAGTGGTGCCGCGGTAAGAAGACTCACAAGGAGCTCAAGAAATAGACGGTCATTTTTGCTATAGTAGGGGAGCTCCATTACGGAGCTTTTTTACGATTGGGGCGATTAGTTAAGTGGTATAACTTCGGTCTCCAAAACCGACGTCGGGGGTTCGATTCCCTCATCGCCCGCACATGAGAATTTGTATTTGGGGAGACAGTATAGCCAACGGGTACAACGATTTCGAAAAGGGAGGTTGGGTCGAGCGACTAAACCTTCGTTTTTGGAACACCCTAGAGTACAAAGGCCCTAATGTGATGAATTTAGGAATCAGCGGGGATACTAGCGCGGATATGGTCATAGTCGGCTTGACCCCAGTAATCGATAGCATGCTGCAGCCTTTTCCTTGGAGCGATTCAGGAAAATGTTACGCCACAAAATATGTAAAGGAATATAATGGCGCTCTCGAATCATTGGCAACGAAGGTCGGAGTTGATTACATAAGTCTTTTTGATGAGGTTAAGGAAACCGAGTTGCCTGATGGTTTACACCCTGACGAAAAAGCACACGAACGCATCGCAGAGAAAGTGCATGCAGCGCTACTTCAAAAACTCCCGAACTAGCTCTTGGGCATCGTTGAGCTTACCACCGTCAAACCAATTAATTTCTGTATTTCGCTTAAACCATGTGCGTTGGCGTTTTGCGTAGCGCCAGTCATCACGATTGATGAGTTCAATGAGCTCCTCTTTTGAGATCTTGTCACGCAGATAATCCGCCAAGTGTTTGTACTCAAGGCCCAGCTCCTCCATGCGCTCCCAGGAGAGCCCGTCCTGGAGTAGTTGCTGAGCCTCTTCTATCATTCCACCTTCAATTCGCTGGGTTGTGCGTGTGCGAATACGCTCTTTCGAAGTGTTGTCGTCCCAGCGGACCCCAATCCAAAGTGCGTCGAAGGGCTCGTTCTCGACAGTCTCTCGATGGTGTTCAGGGGCGGTGAGTGCAACTTCTACAGCTCGTACTATGCGCCGCTTAAGGTTTTTCTCTCCCTTGCGCTCGAGGTCTCCTGCGCGGTCGGGGTCGATGTCTCTGAGTTGCTCAAAGAGGTCTTCGACTGAGCCTTTTTCCAGTTCAAGGCGCAGATTTTCGTTCGGAGGGACGGTGGCAAGCAACCTTGGGTTCAGGAGTGCGTCTATATAGAACCCCGTGCCACCTGCGATGATCGGAAGTTTTCCACGAGCAATGATGTCGTCTAGCACTTTCCGTCCGTCTCTAGCAAAATCGGCGGCAGTGTAGCGCTCAGTAGGGTCCGCGACATCAATAAGGTGATGGGGAACACCATCCATCTCCTCTTGTGTTATCTTTCCCGTGGCTACATCAAGGCCTTTGTATACTTGTCGTGAA
>DCYR01000007.1:3451-27283 GCA_002331495.1 Patescibacteria group bacterium UBA2105
TTTGTATACTTGTCGTGAATCAGCGGAAATTATCTCACCGTTGAATTTTTTGGCAAGTTCTATGGCAAGGCCGCTTTTTCCTGAAGCGTTCGTACCAACTATCACAACTACCTTATTCATATTGCCCATAATGCTGTATTTCGACCCAGGTGCCAAGCCTGTGTATTGTCACTCAGAGGGCCGCACAAGCGCGGTATAATACGTCGCATGAGTACCTTGGAGGGGAAGATAGGCAGGGTCATAAGATCGCTGTATAAGAAAACCCATTTTTCTCAGGACTTGCTTGAACTGTATGCGAGCAGGACTCTTATGCGTATCTCACTTGGTGCGCTTGGGGTCTTTTTGCCAATTTTCTTCTTTAAAGAATATGGCTACGATTTACAACTAGTTATTGCCATCTATATTTCCATCTTCGGATTATATCTGCTCCTAACACCCATTAGCGCCCGGCTACTCAATGTGCTTGGTACGCGCCGAATGATCATGATGGGGGTCGTCTTCGTTATTTTGGCAATTGGCTCGCTCTACTATTTCCCGGAGATTCCGATCTACGCAACGATTGCATATGTACTGTTTACTGCAATTTATCGGGCACTATATTGGGTCCCGTACCATGTCGATTTTGCTAACGCTCTTGATGAACACATGCGTGGGCGACAGTTGGCCATACTGCGCAACATCGCCAGTGTGATACTTATAGCGGTGCCAACAATTGGTGGAGTCATCATTACTTCAGCTGGTTTTTCTGCGCTGTTCTTGTTCTCCGTTCTAGTAATGCTTGTAGCCCTGGCACCCCTGTGGTTTATGAAAAATACATACGAACGCTACAGCTGGGGCTACGTCGATACGTTTATGCACCTCTTTGCTCGTGGTAATCGGCCAATACTGTTGGCACATGCAGCAAACGGCGCACAGGGGGTCGTGGTGACTATCTTTTGGCCGATCTACGTATTTACACTTCTTGATGAAAGATTTACAGTCTTGGGCATTATAGCGTCACTTACTGTGTTGGCAGTTATTGCCTTGCGCTCGTTCGTGGGAAAGATGTTTGATAAGTGGAGTCAAAAAAAAGTATTGGTAGTTGGAGTAGTTATGGCAACAACGGGGTGGGTGTCGAAGCTATTCGTGCAGACCCCACTCGAGATCTTCGTTGCAGACAGCTACCACAACTTCGGTCGCACTGTGAATTCGCTTTCGTTCGACGCCACAACATATGAGCAATCTGCGGACAATGGGCGCTATGTGGACGAATACACGGCACTCAAGGAAATGGCGCTGGGAGTCGGCCGACTCGTTATGCTCCTCCTTTTGGCGGCCATTGTTGCAACCTTTAGCTTGAAAGTCGCGTTTGCGCTAGCTGCAGTAGTTGCTCTCTTTATGCTGGTACTAAACACGAAGGTGAAGGTGCAATAACAACTAGGAAAGTTTCGTGCTCACGATCTCTTTTACGAGCGCCCCATCGGCATTGCCCAGGAGTTCTTTCATCACGATGCCAACGACGATTCCCGTTTTGCTCGGACCATCGTCTCCAATGCTAGCGAGGGCTTTATCCACCGCAGCTTCAATCTCTTCACGAGAGGCCTGAGCCGGGAGGTACGCCTCCAAAATTGTTAACTCCTCTTTCTCTTTGTCCGCCAAGTCGCTCCTTCCACCTTTCTCGAATTGCTCTATAGAGTCCTTTCGCTGCTTTACAGCCCTTCTTATGACCGTTAGCACAGAGTCATCTTCAAGAACTTCGTCTGGTTTACGTTTAAGTGTCACGAGTTCATTGGTGCATGCACTCAAAAGACCGCGTAGTGTGGTTAAGCGCACCTCTTCGCGCGCCTTGAGCGCTGCTTTCATATCTCCTTTTAGCTGTGCATGTAACATATGTGTATTGTAGCACTTTAGCACCCACTCCTAACTGGTACAATCTACACATATGCTATCTAGTACCAACTGGCACAGTTTTGCCGCAGACAAGGTCATTGCTACTCTTGGTACCAATAGAGAGACTGGGCTCACACAGCAACAGATCGAAAAGTTGCAGAGACGGTACGGACCAAATGAGATCCCCCGCAAGGGAGGCTTTTACTTCATCGGATCGGTCATTAAACAGATCAGAAGTCCATTATCTCTTGTGCTTATTGTGGCGGGGATTACTACCATCTTTTTAGGAGAATACCTCGATGCCACGGTTATTTTTATAGCACTGGCAATAAATGTTGCCGTGGGAGTGCTGCAAGAAGGCAAAGCTGCGCGTGTATTTGAAGTTCTTGAACAGTCACAAGAGAAGGAAGCGACAGTAATACGTGACGGGAAACAAGTAATTGTACCTGCGTCAACCCTTACTCCTGGTGACATATTGGTGCTGCAGGGCGGAACCGCTGTGCCGGCGGACGCAAGATTACTTGAGGCGAACAACCTAGCCATCAACGAATCTTCGCTGACGGGGGAATGGTTGCCGGTCGAGAAGATGGCACAACCACTGGGGCGAGCGTTGCCGCCGACCGAGCAAAAGAATATGGTATGGATGGGCACTTTGGTTTCTGAAGGGAGCGGCATTGGAGTTGTGGTGGCAACAGGAGAACATGCTCGTCTAGGGCAGATAGCTAAAAGCACGTATGAAACTGCAGACTCGCTCACGCCGCTGCAAAAAAGCATTCGCAGAATCGCCCGATTTCTTATGGGGGTTATAGGGGTGGCTCTTGTAATAATTTTTATACTTGGAGTTTTGCGTGGAGAACCGCTAACCTCGATGTTATTGCTGGCAATTGCCGTGGCAGTCGCAGCGATGCCGGAGGGGCTTCCGGCTGCCGTGACGGTGGTGCTTGCCATTGGAATGGAAGCTGTTCTACGAAAGGGGGGGTTGGTAAAAAATTTGCTTGCGGCTGAAACTCTTGGTTCCACCACAGTGATTCTCACCGATAAGACAGGAACGCTTACACAAGGACGAATGTTGGTAAGCGGCCTCTATACAGCGCAAGGGCATGAGAACAACGACACTTCAACAACAGCGGACAATAAGGAGTTGCTCAAAATGGCCGTACTGGCCTCAGATGCATTCGTCGAAGAAGATCCAGAAAAAGCGGGACACCTAATGGTACACGGAAGGCCGATCGAGAAAGCAATTACGGAGGCGGGTCTTGAGGCCGGACTTTCGCAGCATGATCTGTTTGCGAACGGAAATAACCGCATAGATTTCGTGCAATTTGAATCGTCGCGACGCTATGCGATTTCACTCAACGAATGTCCGCAAAAGGGAAATCGAATGTATCTATCTGGTTCTCCAGAGCATCTACTTGAGCGCTCAAGCAACTACTTTGTAAATGGGCGGGAGAAAAAACTAGATGAAAAGACCAGAGGAATGTTCAAGGAGACACAGGCTCGCATCTCTGCAGAAGGGATGCGCTTTACCGCTGTGGCTTACGTAAAAACGGATGGAGATGTTGTGTCAGATGACGTTAAGCAGCCAGGAAAGGAGCAGAAGTTTGTTTTCGCAGGACTGGTGTCATTCGCCGATGCGGTCCGTCAGGATGTTCCGGAAGCGATTCGCGAAGCCAAGGGGGCCGGGGCCCGCGTCATCATGGCCACCGGTGATTATCCAGAAACCGCACGTGCAATAGCTAGGGAAGTAGACATCGATAAAAGAGAAGGAGCCCCAGTACTAACCGGAGCAGAAATAGCCCAGATGGGCGACAAAGAACTGCTCAAGGCGTTAAGGACGTACAGGATCATCGCACGGGTACTTCCTGAGCAGAAGCTGCGTGTTGCCCGCATGCTAAAAAATAATGGAGAGGTGGTCGCAATGACGGGAGACGGCGTTAACGATGCGCCCGCACTAGTATCAGCCGATATCGGTGTAGCGGTTGGAAGTGGCACAGACGTTGCCAAAGCTGCGGCTGACTTGATCCTGATCGGTAATAGTTTTTCAGTTATAACGGCAGCGATAGCAGAGGGGCGTCGCATTATTTCAAATTTGCGTAAAATAGTCACCTACTTACTCTCGACTAGCTTTAGCGAGATAGTGGTAATCGGAGGGGCGCTTGCCGTTGGTGCACCTCTGCCGTTGCTTCCGACCCAAATCCTGTGGGCCAACATAGTCGGCGAGGGGTTCATGAGCTTTCCGTTTGCATTTGAACCACAGGAAAAAGATGTGATGAAGCACAAGCCGGAGCGTCGTGGTGTACGCAGTATCCTCACGAAACAAGTGCGCTGGCTTATTTTCATCGTGAGTACTATTACCGGAGTTTTGCTGCTTGGTTTGTTCTTCCTGTTGCTTTGGGGTGGAGTCCCGATTGAGAAGATACGCACGCTCATGTTTGTCGCGCTCTCAATCTATTCAATATTCTTCGCATTCTCATTCAAAGATTTTTCGCGACCGATTTGGCGAATATCACTGCTTTCGAATAAGTTTCTGCTCGCAGCACTGGTGGCAAGCCTCGCGCTGCTTTTCGTGGCGGTATCTTTCGAACCGCTGCGGAAACTGCTCTCTCTTACTTACATCTCGGTCTTCGAGATGTCCGTACTTGCCGTGCTTGGTATCTTGAACCTGATGGCAGTAGAGTTTGCCAAAATGGTGTTCAACAAGCGCATTGCACAGACTGCTTAGGCAATTTGGTATACTACCGCCATGACGACAGTAACCGTATTTTTGGGGATTCTCATAATTGTAATAGTTGCGCTGTTGGTGGCGATTTTGTACGTCATACGCCTGGTAAAAGGTGCTGGCAACGCAGCCGCGGAAAAAGGTTTTGATTTTCTACAGAAGGAGATTCAGAACTTGCGCACATCTTTTGATACAAAGATTGAGGGGAGTACGAAAGAGATCCATGCTTCGGTACGCCAGCAGTTGGGCGAATCAAACAAGATCGTACAAGACGTTACCGAGCGGTTAACGCAGCTGGGGGAGACTAACAAACAGGTGGTCTCCTTTGCAGAACAGCTACGACAACTCCAGGACGTACTCCAAAATCCAAAGCAACGGGGAGTTCTCGGCGAGTACTATTTAGAGACTGTGCTACAAAACGTGTTGCCACCAGGGAGCTATAAAATGCAGTATCTTTTCGAGAACGGAGAGATCGTTGACGCGGCGGTGTTGGTAAAGGACAAGGTAATTCCAATAGACTCTAAGTTCTCGCTCGAAAACTATAATCGTCTTCTTGAGAGAAACGACCCAAGCGAGAAGGCACGGCTTGAGAAACTCTTCAAAAATGACCTCAAACTACGTATCGATGAGACGAGTAAGTATGTGCGTCCGAGTGAAGGAACGACAGAGTTCGCGTTCATGTTCGTACCGTCAGAAGGTTTGTATTACGACATCCTTGTTGGCTCAGTGGGGACAGGAGTCTCGGCACGTGACCTGGTAGAGTATGCATTTAGCAAAAAGGTGATTATTGTCTCACCGACATCATTCTTAGCGTATCTTCAGACAGTCTTACAGGGACTTAAAGCGTTACAAATTGAAGAATCGGCCAAGGATATTCGCAAAAGGGTAGAGGAGTTAGGGCGACATATTAGCAAGTATGATGACTACTATAAGAAACTGGGCAGCTCGCTCTCGACCACAGTGAATCATTACAACGCAGGTTACAAGGAGCTAGGGAAGATAGACAAAGATGTGCTGCGCATTACCAGGAATTCTCCAGGTATTGAAACGGAAGAGGTCGACAGACCGGTAAAGGAAGAGTAGTTGATTTTCCTGTGAGAAGTAGTAGGATACGAATGTGTATCTTTGTCAAATTTGACTAATCTGACCCATGGGAACAACTGGGGGTAACGGAAATGACCATCGCAGAAGTAGTAACGAGAGACACAACAGAAGATGCATATGAGCACCTGGCAGACGTCGTGGTAACTCCCGAACGCGTTCATGCATTTGCCGAAGCGACGAGGGACTTTAACCCCATTCACTTCGACAATGAAGTCGCGCGGAAGTTTAACCTTGACGGCGTCATTGCTCACGGCGGTCTCATCACCGGCATCGTATCGCAGGTGATGTTCGAGAGATTCGGTGATGGAGTTATGCCACGCCGAATTGGCGAAACAAAATTTCTCCTGCCTGTTTACACTGGCAGCAGGATCTCGATCTTCTCTCGGGTAACGAGGGAGCGTTGCAATGTGAAAATGGTGGACGTGGAAGTCCGTGCGGACGGAAACGTTGTCCTTGTGCTCAAGGACATCATGCTCCTGGTGCCCTGAGAGGAAGAGGTGTTGGAGAAGTATCGGTTTTTAGGGCCCTGGATTACCTCCTGGGCCCTTGATTTTTGCCTGTTTTACGGTAGTATTTTGCGATTATGGCTGAAAAGAAAGCAGCAAAAAAGGCAGCTAAGAAAGCTCCGGCCAAGAAAGTGCCTGCTAAAAAAGCAGCGCCAAAGAAAGCTGTAGTTAAGAAGGCTGCACCAAAGAAAACTGACACCAAAAAGTCAGGAACTTTTGCTGTAATCGCCACAGGAGGAAAGCAGTACGTGGTACACGAGGGAGACTTTCTAAATGTTGAGAAAATCGCAGGCGACCATGGCCATAAAGAAGGGGCGAAAATTGAATTTTCTGAAGTGTTGTTGGTGGATGACGGAAAAAGCACCAAAGTAGGAGAGCCAACGATTTCAGGAGCAAAGGTTGTAGCTGAATTTGTAGAAGAAGGGCGTGATAAGAAGGTAGAGGTCATTCGATTCCGTTCGAAGAGCCGCTATTTCAAGAATCGCGGACATCGACAACCATATACTCGCATTAAGGTAACCAAGATTGGATAAAAAATCGCGCTCAGGCGCGATTTTTTAGTGCATGCTCGAGAGTGCGCGTGTCAGCGTACTCCAATTCCGAGCCGGTCGAGAGGCCGCGGCCAAGAACCGTAACTTTTGCGTTCTTTATGCTCGTGCCTTCCTCTAGTTTCAAAGCGAGATGCTCGGTTGTGTACTCGCCATCTGGTGTAGCAGAGAGGGCGAGGATGATTTCCTCGAGCTCATCCCCGTGCTTCTTTAGGTAGCTGGCAAGCTCTTTCTCTCTGATAAAGCTTTTCTTCCCAGTTAGCGACAGGGTATCACCAAGTACAAAATATTGGCCACTGTAGGCACCGCTTTTCTCCATTTGTTCAACATCGGTGTCTTTCTCTACGATCATGAGTTCGGACTTTGAGCGACCGGAATTAGCGCAGATGTCGCATATAGGTTCTTTTGCCTGGAGCTGCGCATATCGCAAGCAAAGTGAGCACTGGCGTATATTTGCAGCAATGTCCTGGATCGCACGTGTTAGAGTGTTTCGGTATCCCGCATCTTGGCGCAACAAGAAGAACACGAAACGTCGAGCTTGGCGGGGGCCGATTCCAGGAAAGCGAGTGAATAGCTCAGTTAGTTTATCGACTTCCGACATATTTAAAACTCGGCTTCGTCAGCACTCGTTGCCGTTTCGGCATAGTCACCAAAATCGCTTTTTTCAACTGAGAGGAACGTTGCTTTTTCGTCATCAAAGAACAGCTCGACGCGACCTACGGGGCCATTGCGATGTTTCTCAACCATGATGTCGGCAATGTTGGGGCGGTCAGAGTCCTCCTTTATCTTATCTTCACGGTGAATGAACATAACTACGTCGGCGTCTTGTTCGATAGAGCCGGAGTCGCGAAGGTCTGAAAGACGGGGATGGTCGCGCCGCTGTTCAACCGCGCGGGAAAGCTGGGAGAGAGCGAGAACGGGAACGTCTAACTCGCGAGCCATTCCCTTGAGGGAGCGCGAAATCTCGGTGACCTGTTGCACCATTGAATCACTTTGCCGAGTTACCCCGGGAACAATGAGTTGCAAGTAATCTACGATTACGAGAGACAAACCTTTTTCGGCCTTGAGCCTGCGGGCAATTGAGCGCATCTGTAGCACGGTGCGCTCCGCTTTGTCGTCTATATAGATTGGAGCTGAAGATAGCCGGTCCATGCCGTTTCGAAGCCGCTCATATTCGTTATCTGAGGACAATTTTCCAGTACGAAGTCGCCACGAATTTACTTTGGCTTCAGCAGCGAGCATGCGATCGGTGAGCTGCTGCGATGACATTTCAAGAGAAAAGATACCAACAGCGTTGTCGTGATGGATGGCGGTTTGCCGGGCAATATCAAGCGCAAGCGAAGTCTTGCCCATTGAAGGACGGGCGGCAAGAATGATAAGGTCGGACTTTTGAAAGCCCGCAAGCAGATTATCGAGCTCGCGGAACCCTGTATGGATACCACGCAGTTCGTCTTTATTTTCCTGCAGGGACTCGAGACGTTTCCATGCGTCTTTGAGCTCATCACCAATGGAGACAAATTTCTGAAGTGTTGAAGTATTGGCAATTTGAAATATGGTTGACTGAGCCTCATCGAGTAGCTTGTCTACCTCTCCATCTTCTTGATAACCAAGTTCACCTATGTGCTCAGCGGCTTCAATAAGATCGCGATGGATCTGCTTTGCCTTTACTACTTGTGCATAATGTACAGCATTGGTTGCTGCTGGAGCCGCATTGGCCAGCTCGGATAGATATCCGCGGCCGCCAACTTGATCCAATTTTTTCCGTGACTCGAGTTTTCCTGAAAGTGTGACCAGGTCGATCGGCTCTCCCTTGTTGAAGAGGGCGAGCATAGTCTCAAATATATCCCCGTGCTTTGCAGCGTAGAATGAGTCGGATACTACCATGTCCGCAATGTCATACATGGCATTGGGCTTGAGCATAATTGCTCCTAAAAGCGCGCGCTCAGCGTCGAGGTCCTGCGGTGGTACACGAGTCTCGGTCATAAGGAGATTCTACCACGATGCATCTATTGACCCAGAAACAGGTTTGTGTGGGTATGTGGGGCCCGTGGGGATAGCGCCCGGGTCTTATTTCGAGAGCTGTGGCCCCTTGTCGGTATCCTCAATGGTGTAGCCTTCTTTCTTTATTTTCTGGCGCAATTCATCGGAGCGCTCAAAGTCTTTTTGCTCGCGAGCCTTTTCTCTCTCTTCAACAAGTTTTTGGATGTTCTCAGGGGCGTCAGATATAGATAGCTTTTGACCGCCTCCCTTCAGAAGCTCAGCTAGCCGATCTTTCGACTCATTCAAGCCTAGACCCAGCACCGAGTCGAATAAAAGAAGTGTTGCTCGTTTGTCTTCTGGGGTGACATCCTCATCCTTCACTAGCTCCCACACCAAAGCCACTGCCTTGGGCGTATTAAGGTCGTCATTGATAAGCGCGGTAAATTTCTCCTGGTATTGGGTATCTACCAATCCGTCATCGACATTTAGTTCGTCTACAAAGTATCTATGCAACTTCTTCAAAGCTGCATGAGCACCCTCCAGTGCGTCCCAAGTAAAGTTTGCTGGAGTTGAATAGTGGGAGGTAAGAAGCCAGTAACGATACGATAGGGGAGAAAACCCACGATCACTGATTTGTCGTAGGTACACTGTATTTCCAAGTGACTTTGAAATCTTGCGTCCTTCCACTTGTATATGTGCACGGTGCAGCCAAAAACGCGAAAATGGCTTCTTGCCGGTGGCAGCTTCAGACTGTGCGATCTCGTTATTGTGGTGGACTCCTATATGTTCGATTCCGCCAGTATGTATGTCGATTTGCCGACCCAAGAGCGCAAAGATCATCCCACTACATTCAATGTGCCAGCCTGGAAATCCCTTGCCCCAGGGAGAGTCCCAGCCAAGATCAGGGTTCTTCTTCCATAGAACGAAGTCGCGAGGGTCTCGCTTATCTGGGTTCGCCTCTACACGAGCTCCCGTTTCCTGTTCGGACTCTGATTGTCCGCCTAGCTCGCCGTACGTGGGGAATTGCTGCGTGTCGAAGTAGACTCCATCTTCGAGTTCATATGCATAGTCTTTTTCCACGAGTGTTTGGATGAGCACTACCTGTGGTTCGATGTAATCACTTGCTCTAGGGAACTGAGTGTCTGTGGAGTTGACGTTCAGCGCCTTAATGTCTTCCAAAAATGAGGCGATGTACGTGTCGGCTAAGGACCGCATATTCTCAAGGGTTGGCTCGAGACCTTCACGCTTTAAGCCTACTGCCATTTTGTCTTCACCTTCGTCCGCGTCTGATGTTAGGTGACCAAAGTCTGTGAAGTTCATCACCTGCTTCACGGAGTAGCCATTATACTCAAGAGTACGACGTAAAATATCCGCAAACACAGCTGCTGATAGATTACCAATGTGCTGGTGGTCGTACACTGTCGGCCCACAGTTGTACATTTTTACCTCGCCTATGCGCAGCGGAACAAACGCCTCTTTTTTCCTCGATAGTGTATTCGTCAAATACAGCGGATTCTTGTCCATACGGGCTTAGGGTAGCATGTTCTGCCACTTTAGAGCCAATGCTTGTGCCGAAAGTAATAAAACATCCCGAATGTTGCTATAAACATGATGCCGATAATTATCCAAAAGTCATTATCTCGGCCGACAATAGGAAGTATTTTAGTATTCATTCCAAATACTGAAGAAATGAGCATTAATGGGAAGGTAACAAAAGCCATAATCGTGAGAGTCTTCATAACCTCATTTTGCTTAGTTGAGAGTAGAGAGTTATTGGTTTCGCGCAGCTCGGATAGTGTTTGCCAAATACTCGTTATGTGCTTGCGTGATCGGTAGTACATGCTTTCAATTGCTCGGACACGGGACACGTACTCTGTGCCGGTAAATTCAGCCGTTAACGCAACCAGGGAACTCAGAACATCCTGATGAGGGTCCAGCGCTTGCTTTAGATTGAGAATATCTCGGCCAGCTCGTGAAAGGGATACCACCATTTCCTTCTCTTGCCCGTTGAAAATCGCAGCCTCGATACTTTCTAGAGTTTCTCTGACCTCATCAATCTCGACGTCGACTGTCCGGTAGAGGCGCTTGGCAAGCAGAAGAAATATATCGAACGAGTTGTCGGGGAAATGATTCTCAGCAAGCGCTGCGTTTACCTCAAATACCTTTCGGAATTCAACAAACGAGGCGAGTTCCTCATAGCGTGTCGTGACAATAAAGTTCTTGCCAATAATGAAGTCAACTTCCTGCTCGGGCACTACAGCAGTTGCCTTGTTTTTTCGAAGTGTGGGGAAGTGCAAAACCAGGTAAAGGTAATCACCGTATCGTTCTGTATGGGGCCGAAGTGTAGGTGACAGAAGTTCGTCCGCGACCATCGTATCAATACCAAATTCTTCCACGATACTGCGTATTTCATCGACGGTTGGAGATTCGAGGTCGACCCAGACGAGGTCCTTATACTCATGCCTATGCAACATACTTTTAAGTATACCCCCACACTCGTTTTTCTAAACGGCAAAGCCGTGCACAACGTGCATATAGAAGAGCGGGCGGGGGTATACTGCACAAGCTAAATTTGTAACTTAGTAATGTCGTACATAACCAACGTGTAGTTTGAAACGACACGCACCCGTGGCATAATAGCGCAATGAAGGATACGTCCACGCGTTTTATTTTGGGCGCCGCCTTGATTATTGTGGCATTTGCTGGAGGTGTCTTGGTTGGTGGGAAAGGAATTTTTGCCGAACAGCTCAACCGGTACGGTCTTTCAGCCTTTGCAGCCGGTTCAATATCTGGTACACAACCAGAGGGGGTTGACTTTCAACCCGTCTGGAAGGCGTGGAATATACTTGACAAGCGGTTTATAGATGCGTACACCACGAGCACACCTGGAACCGCGACGCTAACTCAGGATGAAGTGGATTCAAGCCAAAAACGGGTATGGGGAATGATAGCTGGGCTCGTTGACTCGATGGGTGACCCATACACCGTGTTTCTTCCCCCCACTGAAGCGGAGATTTTTCAAGACGACATAAACGGGAGCTTTGAAGGGGTGGGGATGGAAATATCCATACGAGATCGAGTACTCACAGTGGTATCACCGCTTAAAGATACTCCTGCCTTCAACGCAGGTGTCAAAAGTGGTGACCAAATTGTAGGAATTGATGGCAAAAGTACCAAGGACATAAATATTAATACTGCAGTAAAACTAATTCGTGGGCCGAAAGGGTCAGATGTTACCTTCACAATAATTCGCGGCGGGGAAAGTGAAGCGCTCGAGATAGTAGTGACACGAGACACAATACAAATCCCAACAATAGAAACCCAGCGAAGAGCTGACGGTATATTTATCATTGAGCTATCAAACTTTTCGGCAAAATCCCCGGATCTTTTCCGTCGTGCTCTTGAGGAGTTTGCTGCGACAAATTACAACAAGTTAATAATTGATTTGCGCGGCAACCCAGGAGGCTTCCTGGAAGCTGCGGTTGATATGGCGAGCTGGTTTTTGCCAAGTGGAAAGGTGGTCGTAACGGAAGATTATGCTGGCAATGGAGAAAATCGAATACACCGAAGTCGCGGATACAGCCTGCTTGATAACGATGTGCAATTGGTAATCCTAATTGACCGAGGTACCGCAAGTGCATCGGAAATTCTTGCGGGAGCTTTACGCGAGTATGGAGTTGCAACCCTGGTGGGAACACGGACGTTTGGCAAGGGTTCCGTGCAAGAACTCGTGAACCTCACTCCCGATACCTCTCTGAAGGTTACAGTGGCCCGTTGGTTGCTCGCGGGTGAAGTATTTATATCTCGCGAAGGAATTGAGCCAGATATTCTAGTCGAAGCTACAGAAGAGGAATCGATAGGAGAAGATCGTGACCTCGTTCTTGAGGCAGCAGTGCAATTCTTGCAGAAACGCTAATCCTGCGTACTATATGGAGACATTAGGAGTGGATTCGTAATCTTTATGAAAATAATTCTGAAGAAAGACATAGCAGGGTTGGGGCTCAAAAGCGAGGTGAAAGAGGTGGCAAACGGATATGCACAAAATTTCCTCATCGGCCGTGGCTTCGCCGAGATGGCCACACCGGCGAAGGTAAAACATGCCGAAAAGCAGGCAGCTAAACGGGCTGCGGAAGCTGAAGCCGCTAAAGCCACGCTTGAAAGCGCCTTGTCTAAACTAAAGGGGAAGGGACTTATAATACGGGCTACCGCCAACGAGAAAGACCATTTGTTTGAAGCAGTGAGTGCGGCGACGATTGCGGCGCATCTAAAAGACATTGTGGGGGTTGAAGTAGAGGCTTCATCCATTCATACAGAGTATCCAATAAAAGCACTGGGGGAACACATGGTCGCAGTTATCGTTGGGAAAGACAGCGTGCCAGTGAAGATCAAGATAGAAAGTACCTAGTTAATTACTTTCATAAAAATAAAACAGCGCCCGAGGGCGCTGTTTTATGCTAGATGATGTCCACTATCTTTTTTCGCACAGTATTTCCGTCAAAGCGTGTTTTCCGGGCTTCTCGAAACTTTACGACTCCCTCTTTAAGGGCAAACAAGGTGTGGTCCTTGCCGAGTCCTACATGCTTCCCGGGGAGAATTTTCGTCCCGCGTTGGCGCACGATAATAGACCCGGTCTGTGCATTTTGACCGTCTGCGAGTTTCGTTCCAAGGAATTTTGGATTTGAGTCACGTAGGTTTTTTGCCGACCCACCAGCTTTTCTATGTGCCATACTGAAATATAATGTAAAATGTTCGCAATGACGAACTGGGTTAGGAGTATACGCGAAAGGGCCCCCCAAATCAAGGAAAACATCATACCAGCCGGAAAGGAAGATAGTTTAATTATTTTTGCAATTATTCTCGTGGGCATTTCAGCTTTTGGTTTAGGAAGACTGTCGAGTTCAGTTGAAGAACGCCCTGCTGTTACGTTGGTTAGGTATAGCCAGACAGACCAAGTTCCCATGCGAATAGGAGGCAAACTTGTTGCCTCGCGCATGGGCAGCAAATATCACTACCCTTGGTGTTTTGGTGCCAGGACCATGAAGGAGGAAAATAAAATATGGTTTGATTCAGAAGACGAAGCAAGAAAAGCCGGCTACACCCCAGCGGGGAATTGCAAGGGATTGAGGTGATATACTACCACTATGTTGATTCTAGACGTAGAAGCATCGGGAACCGAATATGACAAGCATTCAATAATCAGTCTTGGAGCGCTTGACTTTAGGAACCCCACGAATAGGTTTTATGAAGAGTGCCGGATTTGGGATGGAGCACACATCATGGAGGGGGCACGTGAAGTACATGGTCTTAGTGACAAGGATATCACCGACACGAAGAAGCAAACAGAAGCTCAGCTCATTGAGAAATTTCTCGTGTGGGCCGAGATGTTGGAAGACAGAACTCTCGGTGGTCAGAATGTATCTTTTGACCGAGACTTTGTAAAAGCAGCAGTTGAACGCGCAGGGCTTAACTACTCATTTGCATACAGAACCGTCGATAGCCACTCACTTGCGTGGATGCATATGATACGTCGTGGTCTGGAGCCGCCAATCGACTCTGAGCATAAACGGAGCGCTCTTAATCTTGACTCCATACTTAATTACTGTGGTATCCCCGAGGAGCCAAAGCCTCACAATGCTCTCACAGGAGCGATTTCTCACGCCGAGGTGATTCATCGGCTACTATACGAGAAAAAGTTTCTGCCAGAATTCGAAAAATACAACATACCGTGGAAGTAGGCACGCGCCTACGCCGATGTCCTTGCAATTTGCTTTAGTTTCTCCTTTGTTCACCCATACTGTTTTGTGGACTGGCATACCAAGGGGGGAGTGGGGTATACTGCCACACATGGAGATACTCGCGATTCTTGCCCTTGTTATTGGTATTGCTGTTGCAATACTACGGCAAGTCAACCAGTATGAAAAAGGAGTCATGTTTACGATGGGACGCTTTACGGGCATCCGAGAAGCGGGATGGAGAATCGTTATCCCTGTGTTTCAACGCATGCAGAAAGTCGATATGCGGATTAAGGCAGTTGATGTGCCCCAGCAGCAAGCTATCACCAAGGATAACATAGCGGTAGGTGTGAATGCCGTAATTTACTACAAGGTCGCTAATGCGGATCATGCCATATTAAACGTAGAGGATTTTTTCTTCGCTATGAGTCAACTTGCTCAAACAACTATGAGAAACGTGGTCGGGGAAGTGGAGCTCGACGAGCTGCTCGCCGGACGTGACAAAATCTCGGAAAGGATTCGTTCAATTGTTGACGAGGCGAGCGACGAGTGGGGTATAAAGGTAGACAATGTTGAATTGAAGGACGTGATTCTTCCAGGAGATATGGAGCGCACAATAGCAAAACAAGCTGAAGCCGAACGAGAAAAACGTGCTGTTATTATTAAGGCAGAAGGAGAGGTAATGGCGGCAGAGAACATGGCAAAAGCCGCTGGCATCCTATCCCAATCATCCGGTGCTCTACACCTGCGCACCCTGCAGTCTTTGAATGATCTAAGCTCAGACCAGAGCAATACTGTGGTGTTCGCGGTTCCGATCGAAGTACTCCGGGCGCTGGAGCAGACAGGACGATAAATCTCTTCTTATCGTTGACGGAGAGCCGCTATCTTTGCCTGGAGCGACTCAACTACTGATAAAAGTTCCTGTATTTGCTGCATCAGGGATGCTTGCAAGGCTGGCGTGTCGGGACGAGCAGCAGCTGAGGAGTTTCCGCCGCATGCTTTGGCGATCTTCGCGCGAGTCTTTGGCCCAACGAGACCATATCCAGTAGTGTCTGGAGAACCAGCGCTAACTATCCCTTGTTCTGCTTGAAATCTTTGTACCGCGGCTTGTGTTAAAAACCCGAAATAACCCGTAGTAGCTTTATAGGCGTAATCACCTGTTGACGTTAGGTATGCTTGTAAACTACGGACGTCCTCGCCACTAGAGCCTAGCTCAAGGTTGCGTGACAAAGCAGGGCAAGGCATTGAGGGGGTGGGTTCAGGAGTTTGTGCTATGGGAGAAATAGGGAGGGGGGTGTCAGGGACAGTAACTTCCGTTGGGGTCGGAGGCTCCGAGGACCCCGGATCATCGGATTCAACAGGAAGTAGTGCTTTGTTGTATATGCGAATGTCATCCATGCTACCCTCGTACGCGGAATCAAATCCCGATTCAGCTCGGTTGATCAGGTCCTGGTTGTTCCCAAGATATATGTACGGGGAATCTCCCACGAGAGAGCCTCTTGGAGCCAGTGTATTTGTGGCTGGTATTTCTATATCGTCTACGTAAAATTTCGGATTTCTAAACGAAACACTATCCGAGTTTACCAGAGCAGCACTAACGGTCACTTTTGACCATGTGTTTAAAGGTACTGTTGCAGGCTCCGTATACCATGCCCCGATCTGCTCTTTGAAGCCAGATCGAAAGTACAGACCCCCCTGTTCATTTATGCCGAAGCTGTATCGATCAAGGTTAGAATTGCCGGCACGCATAATTATACCTGCGTACTGCGTAGGATAGATCCAGGCCTGTATTGTTACTTCAGAAAGATTTTGGATGCTGCTGGATATCAGATCAATCGCTATGCGATCGTCGACACCGTCAAAATAGGCAACCAGGTCACTTATATTTTTTCGAAATTCGATGTGGCGTGTGGCTCCATTTTCGAAGGTGCCTTGGTTGCCATTGAATGACAAGTCTTCAATGAGCTTTCCAGACGGCTCATTAAATTGCCAAAACCCAACCAGGGCGCCATCGTCGGGCAAGATTTGTGCCTTACTAGTGGAGAAGGGGAGCGCGACGAATAGAGCAGAGAAGGCAAACAGTGTAAAAAAGTATCGCATGGTTACTATATTATTATACATATTAAAAACAAAATAAACTCAATAGTTCGCTTTGCTCTACCTACTAGTAGTATACCCGAAATACACACCTGAAGTGCTTTCTAAAACTAAAGTGGGGGATTTTATCCTCGCTATGACGAACAGCAGCCCTATAGAAGATGTGCAGAGAAAGTATTGCTTGCATTCAGTTCTCGGGCATGCAATAGTGCATGCAGAGAAAGGAGGTTCTGCCATGAAACTCATAGTTACCGTCGTCGCGCTGCTTGCGGCTCTTGCCTTGGCGTTGCCATCGACGACAGCATTGTCGTCGTCCGGCAAAGACGACTGGGTACAGACCCGGTCGTTTGAGATGGGCATATACATGTGCGATACCCAGTTGAGTGTCGCGCGGTTCATAACTCTTGTTCATGAAGAGAACAAGAGTTATGAAGAGGCTCAGCAAGAGATGGGAGCCTCACCTAGTGGCCTTCCACATTGCTCTGGGCAAAAGTTCATCTACGTGTTTTTGCCCGTCCTCGCCCCCCCGGAAGGGGAGAGAGAGCAACCCATGACATGGGTAGGCTCCAGCTCCAGCACGCAATACCAAATTGCAAGGGCGTTGATCATTGCCGTTTGGTCGAGTGATGTGGGCGGTTATCTAGTGCTTGGAAAACCGTATGTTGCATACTTAGCAGTTAACATCAACGACAACACTCCCGATGGCCAAGAACTATGACGACTGACACAGGCCACGCCCCAAATTTGGGGCGTGGCAGTTTTTTAATTTGAAAGTCCGGGTGGAAAGGGGGTATTATCTAGAGTAGAAAATCAGTGCGTGACTCTCATCCATACGTGCAGAAGCAAAGCTTAGTAAAATACTATTACTATACTGTAAAGTCGCACAATATACCTTTTGCGACATATAATTAGCAACATATCCAAAATTGTAGCGCAAATATCGAAGGTATTGTGGTCTACTCCCCAAGGGTCGAAGGTCTTGAATAAATTAGTCACCTTGCGTTGATGTTGAACTGAATTGCACTCAGCATTTTTCAAGAATTTTGGACTCCAAGATTTTTCAGGTTTTCCATGCATCTTGTTCACTTTTTTGTCTAAGCAAAAAGCTGAGAGCTCCAATGTCAGGACGCGTCCTCGCCGCACTGGCTACAGAGAAAAACATGCAAAACAGTGACCCACTCTCCCCCTGGCATTAGTATCCTACTGAAAATATTGTGCGACATTAGTGGCGTGCAGTCCCAAAAATAAGCTTACTTACAGTCACTCTAGGAAATCGAGGGGATTGAGGTAACCCTCCCACGCGGAGACTGGTATGCTGGCGTCGGCACAATTGGTGCGGGTTTTAACGTCGCCGAGACGAACCACCTTGACTGCGTCGCTTGCGTACACTGTAAGGTGGAGATGCGGTCCCGTTGAGAATCCAGTGTTGCCGGAATATCCTATTACCTCCCCGGTGTTCACAGCTTCTCCGGGACTTACCCCGATGTCTGACAGATGTGCATAGAGTGTTGTCAGTCCATTCACATGTTCAATCAGAATCCATTTTCCATATGAGTAGCATCCCGGAAACGCGTCTGTATTACCCGTGGCCCTCACACTTCCCGCTAGGACAGCTTTAACTGGTGTTCCTATGGGTGTTCCCATGTCCATACCATTATGTCCATTTCCGTTATATGCGCCTGACTTCGCAAATTTAGTGTTTCCAAAATATTGAGTAATTCGTACGTTTGTGAGAGGCCACTTAAATACTCCCTTCCCCACTGGTGGTATGCTGTTGGGGTCAAGAATAAACTGCAACTGCTGTTCATAACCCCGCAGTTGTGCCTCAAACTCTTCTTGAGCCTTGCGTTTTTCTTCGATCAGTTCCTGGTACGCTGATTCCCGGTTTTGAGTTTCTTCAAGCAACGCACTCTTTGCCCGTCGATTTATATCGAGAGAACGTCGTTGCGTTGAAAGCTCGGTTTTTTGGGATACGAGATTATCTTGTTCTAATTCCTTTAGCTCCTTCACTTCCTCAAGCTCCCCCCTTTGGAGGACGAGGGTATCCACCTCGGTGCGCACCACCGTTTGGAATTGTTGCAACGTATCAAGGTCGCTCCAAAGGCTTGAAATGTCGTCAGTGCCAAGAATTATTTCGACAAAGGAATCCGTCTCAGTTTCGTTCATTCTTCGTATGGTTTCAGCTAGTGCATTTTGATTTTGTGCTATACGGGTTTCTTTTTCCCGAATGTCGGAGAGGAGTTCACCAATGGTAGCGCTTGTCGAATCGATTTGTCGTTGAGCTAGCGATATACTTGCATTGACCTTGTTGCGTGACACGTCCAGTTCATACACAGCTCTTTGGAGGGTCTGTTTTTCCTTGCCCACTTTATCAAGTTGTTTCTCGTATTTTTTTATTTCCTCCCTAATCTTCGAAATTTCGCTCTGCTGTTCGTCAATTTTTCCCCTGAGCTCCTCTGCACTTTGGGCATTAAGGAAAAGAGGCGCGACTAAAAGCGCTAGCGCAAATCCAACAAGAAACCAATTGCGTGCAGTTACCGTCATAGTAGTTGCTCTGCTTTCTGAAGACGAGTAAGAGCTTCTTCCTTACCAAGTAGAAATGCCACAGTGAAAGGATCTGGTGATTTCTCTTGCCCAGTGAGTGCAAATCGCATAGGCCACAGTACTTCGCCCCTTCCATTTCGCTCTGCGTACGGCCATATGGCTTCTTTAATATCGTCCACAGTCCAATTTGAGACTTTGTCTAGTGAGTCTATAACATGCCCAAGATGTTTTCGAGTGTTCTCTGGCGAAGTGTCCTTCCATAGTAGCTTGTCTACCTCGGGCTCTGGTGCATGCAGCAGCCAGTCAAACTCTCCTGCTGCAAACATTGATGTAACTTCCGAGAACTTGTTAATGCGCTCGCGAATTACGAGCTTCACTAGATCCTCAAAGTTTACAAATGCACAAAGTTTCTCCCCCTCGGCATTTGCACACAGGAATTTCTTAACCTCTCCAAGGTATTCGTCTTCGGGCATTTGCAGAATGTGATGACGGTTTATTGAGTCTAGTTTCTTGTATGAAAATGAAGCCGGAGAGTTGTTCACTCGCTCGAGAGAGAACTCTTTAATGAGTTCGTCTTTGGTGAAAAACTCTCTGTCGTCGCCTGGATTCCATCCCAGAAGTGCCAGGTAGTTCACAATAGCAGACGGTACATACCCAAGGTCGCGGAACTCCTGGTACGTGACCGCTCCGTGTCGTTTACCGAGTTTCTTCTTATCGCTCCCGACAATTAGCGGCAGATGTGCGTACGTTGGTACCGTGCCCCCCAAGGCTTCTATAAGTAGTATTTGGCGTGGCGTGGAAGTTATATGGTCCTCGCCGCGTATCACATGAGTGACTCCCATCTCTATGTCGTCTACAACAACACTTAAGTGATACACAGGGCTATCTTCCGAGCGAGCAATGACGAAATCTCCAAAGCCTGTTGTGTCTATGGTTATATCTCCTCGAATGATGTCGTGGAAAGTAATCGTCTTATTGGGGTTGCGAAAGCGGATTACGTGCTTTCCTGGCTCCCCTTCTGATTCTTCGGCAACAAACGCAAGATCTTTCTCAATCAGGGTGTTGAGAGCAGAAACGTATTTCTCGGTCCGTTCAGATTGCCTAAAAGGACCACGGTCAAAGTCCAACCCTAGAGCCTCAAGTGTTTCGAGAGCCACAGCTTCGTGTACCTTGTCGCTGCGTTCCTTGTCTGTATCCTCAAAGCGCATCACTATATTTCCCCCATGCTTGCGGGTGTAGAGGTAATTGAAAAGCAACGAACGAATATTTCCGATGTGAAGGCTCCCTGTGGGGCTGGGTGGGAATCGTGTGATGACCTTTTCCGTCATATAGCTTTCTTTACTTCTTCAAGCAACTCCGGGAACTCTTGTGTTCCCATATCCCCCAGGGTCAAGTGACCCATTCCGTCCAGTACGACAGCTTTGGCATTTAGTTTGGAAGTATAGAGCTCGGAACTGCTGACTATCCAGTCTGAGTCATCGGTCGAGTATATCACAGTTATATTTGCGACTTGGTTTGGCTCAAGAGGATTGACTTCAAATTCATAAATCTCGGAATGCTCCTTATTGGGATTTGGAGATTTGGCAGGCGCTGCGAGGATTAAAGCCCTGACCCTCGTCTTTGTATCAAGAAGCCAACGGACCAAAAAAGCTCCTCCAGCACTGTGGCCTATCAGGATCGAGTCATCATTTACTCCAAACTTCTCAAGCTCGCCTTTCCACTTTCTGTACTCTGGTTCCCAGGGCTCTGGCATTTGCGGAGCATGCGCATCTAATCCCAACAATATGGACTGTTCGATTATCCATGGAATCCAATGCTTTTTGTTGTCAGAAACTCCTGCCCCCTTCTCATCTTTCCCAGGCCTGCCGTGAACTATTACAATGTTTCCAGCCATACTATTGTTCGTGTTCAAGAGCCGTTTTAAGCAGCATCCGAGCTATCTTCTTCGACGCATCAGGGCGCGCGAAAGCATGGGCCGCTTCAGTCATTTGGGATTGAATTTCAGGGTCGCTCATAATGCGATCTAGTTCAGCCAGAAGGATATTTTTAGTAAGGTTCTTCTGTTTAAGGACAATTGCCGCTCCACCACGTGCATACGCGAAGGCATTCTTTGTCTGGTCGTGTGATATTTCTTCCGGAAGCGGAATCATAATAGCCGGCAGACCCCAAGCGGCTATTTCAAAGATAGTTCCCGCCCCGGCGCGTGCAATAATGACCGAAGCAATGCCCGCCGACATTCGCATAGCAAGTATATTAAGAAATCCAAAAACGCGGTAGCGATCTTTATTGGGATTGTCTTTAAGAATCACGTTTGCAATCTTCCGTACCTGTTCGACGTTGCTCTTCCCTGCTTGATGTATGACCTGATATTTTTCGAGTAGTTCAGGGAGGGCGTCAAGAACCACCGAGTTTATTGCTTGTGCACCCTGGGAACCTCCAAGGATGAGGATGGTCGGCTCCCCTTTTTTCAGATTAAGGTATGTGTGAGCACCTTCACGAGCCGGCCGAAAGAGCGCCCGACGGATTGGATTCCCGACAAGAGCAAGTTTAGATGCGCCAATACCTTCGAAGTATTTGGCGACTCCCGGAAAGGAAATTGCTACTGCCCTTGCCCACTTGGCCGCGATGACATTGGCTCGACCTGGATGAGCGTCGGATTCGTGGATAATGACCGGAATATTAAGTAAGCGGGCAGCAAAAGTAGTTGGGAAACTTGCATACCCTCCCTTACTAAAAACCACGTCCGGGTATAGGAAGTACATCTGGACAGTGGCTTGTATAGTGCCGATTACAATTTTAAAAAGGTCAAAAAAGTTTTGTATAGCAAAGTAACGGCGAACTTTTCCTGCGCTGCTCTGCTTCCATACAATGTTTTGCTCGACGAGGGCTTCGTAGTCGAGCACATTGGGTCCAATGTAATACAACTCGGGCGGAATGAGCTTCTCCTTTTCAACAATTTCGTGTATTTCTTCGGCTACAGAAATTATTGGGTAAAAGTGACCTCCGGTACCACCTCCTGTGAAAACTATCCTCATCTTCTCAATTATACCTTTCAGCCAGAGAGCGACAAAATGCTATTGGCGACAGAGAGTGAGTAAATTGATAGACCGCTCTCGATTTCGAGCCTAGGAGCTAATATAAGGGGTACTGACCTGCTTTCACTTTGCGTATTTTGAAACGTTCAAAACTATACCCATGCCGGCGAGCATTACAAGCATGGCAGTGCCCCCGTGGCTTATAAACGGCAGTGGAAGACCAGTTAACGGAATAACCCCGAGCATGGACGCGATGTTTACAAATGCTTGTATTGCGATCAATAGGGTGACTCCCACAACCACAAGCCCACCAAAGTAGTCAGGAGCGCGAACAGCAACCCAAAGAGAGCGAATGACCAGAGCTACAAACAAACTAATGATTAACACTGCCCCTAAAAACCCAAATTCTTCCGCGGCAACGGCGAACACAGAGTCGCCTATGGGTTCTGGTAGGTATCCAAATTTCTGAACGCTTTGCCCGAAACCTCTACCGACGACTTTTCCCGACCCAACTGCAATAAGGGATTGCTTTATTTGGTATCCGGAGCCAAGTTGGTCTGCCGCTGGATTTACAAATGTTGTTATTCGGTCGAGTACGTACGGACGAGTCATTATCAACGCTCCTAGAGCCATGACAGCGATGAGGGTGAGTATTCCTATGTCGCGCCATCGAGCGCCGGAGGCGAAGAACATACCAACTGTAGCAGCTGCAATGACCACTAACGTGCTCGTATCTGGCTGCAGCAGAAGTGCGATGGCGGGAACGGCAAGAATCAACGCAAAGGCCAAGAGACCAGTCTTAAATTTTCCAAGATGAGCACGCATGTTCGACAGGTATGTCGCCATGTACAAAATTGTGCCAATTTTTAGTATCTCAGCAGGCTGTATAGACAGTGGGCCAAGAGAGATCCATCGAGTTGCTCCACCAGATGAAAATCCAATAAAAGGAACAAACACCAATAAAGTTAGGATCGCGGAAAATATGAATATATAGAGAGAATACTGCTTTAAGAATCTGTAGTGCACGCGGCTCATAATAAAAAGAGCTGCGGTTCCGAGCCCTATACCGAGCATAAGTTGGCTAAAGGCGACCGATGAGAAGCGTGCCCCCTCACGCGCAAGAAGACCTAGAGAGGCAGATGAAAAAAGGAAAAAACCGACCACAACCAAGAGACCGATAATAATCATGAGCGGTCGGTCAACCTTGTTCCCTACTCCTCGCATACGAACTTATCCTACAAGTGCCAAAATAACACCAAAGAAAGCAAACACAGCCCCAAGGATCCAGTACCGCATAGTCACTTTTGGCCCGGACCACCCCCCAGCTTCGAAGTGGTGGTGGAGCGGAGCTATACGAAACACTTTCTTGCCCAAAAAACGCTTTGAGAACTCCTGGATTATTGTACTTGCCACAGTAGCGACCAGGAGAAAGCCGATAACGGGCAATGCGAATATCCCTATTCCCTCTCCGAGGGTATCTGTCATGAATGCAATTGTGGCCAAGGTAAGCGTGAGAGCCATCGTGCCCGTCTCGGTCATAAAGAATCGAGCAGGAGGTATGTTGAACCAAAGAAAAGCTAAAATAGCTCCAACGAGCATGGCAGAAAAGGCAGCGAGGTCTATTTGGTTTTGAGCGAGGGCGATAACCGAGTATGCGGCAAAAATTGTTGCGAACACTCCGCCAGCCAAGCCATCGAC
>DCYR01000007.1:27593-97106 GCA_002331495.1 Patescibacteria group bacterium UBA2105
CCGCCAGCCAAGCCATCGACACCGTCAATTATGCCGCTTGCGTATAGAGCTAGAGTCACAATTACAAAGAAGGGGATGATTAACCATCCTATCTCCAGGGGCTGAGCAAATGGTATCCCGATTGCGATAATATCGAGCTTCTCATAAAACCACCACCCGATGAAAACAGACATGGCGATTACAACCGCCAATCTGCGTTTTAGCGAAAGGCCGTTGCCGTTGTAGTAGATGTCTAGAAGGTCATTTGCAAGCCCAACAACCGCGCCAATCATTAAAGCAAATAATGGAATCCATGTTTGAGAACGACTAAGGAAGTCCATCTTTATGGTCTCGGCAGTAGGGAAAATTAGCGCGATGACCCAAATGCTAAAAATGGTTATGAGGGAGCTCCCCCATATCAAAGTACCTCCCATTCGCGGCACCTCACGCTCCCGTTCTTGATGGAGTTTATTAAATTCTATCGCCTCGGATCCATCAAGGGTTACCTTACCAGCTTTCTTTTTCCATGCTTTGTGAGCGTAAAGTTGCTTGGTAATAATTGGGGCAATTACAATTCCAACGGTGAATGCAAGGACAGCCGGTGACATTACTTTTATAAGATTTATGAGGTCCATAAGTTATTTTGGGGGCTCTTGCAAGGTGGCACGGACTAATGTGACTACATCGTCGAAGCGATCAATAAGAGTTGACCCCAAGACAACTGTTGCAAAGGGGTGCCCTGGTTCAGACTCAGTTACCACTACTAGATTTCCTCCAGCAAGATCGGTGAATCCGGTTTTGCCAAAAACCAAGCCTGGCAAATCAGAAACCCCTTTGTTCGTGTTAATAGCCTTGTATGTCTTCCCATCCGCACTTGTAAAGGCACGTTCGTTCATGGTAGTAGCAGCTAAAAGGTCAGGAGCAGTTTTATATACATATGTAAAAAGAGTTGCTACGTCTTGTGCTGAACCATACGCTCCGCTAAATAGTTCGTTGCTATCGAGACCTGTTTCGTTAACAAAATAAGTTTGCGAAAGCCCAAGATCTTTCGCCAGTTCATTTAGCAAAGTAGCAATATCGGAACCAGTAGCATTCTCTATTGCCTCGGCCAGCGCTGAAGCACCGTCATTTGAAGAGGTCATTAAGGTGAAGTCAATGAGCTCACGCACATTCCACGTCTCCCCTACCTCAAATCCAGAGTCACCCTCGGGGAGTAGGTTGCGCTCGGAAAACGTAATAACACCATTTTCCTTTAAGTGTTTGTCTGCGAGTAGTGCGAGCGCTGCCTTCGTGATGGACGCCAAAGGAAGTTGTGCCTGTCCGTTCTTCTCAAATAGACGTTCTCCTGAACTAATGTCGAGGACATACGCGGCGTCGGCAGTTACGCTCAGGTCTGTAAAGTCATTGTTCAACTCCAGAGTAGCAACTGCCCCTGCCAACTGATCGACCTTATCGGCGCGTGGCTGAAGCTCCTGCAAGGAACCAATGACGAAACCAGAAACCCCGAAAAAGGAAAGGAGTGCAACATATCCCAAGAATGTTCTCATTTTTTTGGTGTTAGATATCGTCATTATTTGTTTGTTGCTTCATGGCGTTGTTGAGCGCCAGGGAAAGAGCATCAAATTCCGGCAACTCCTCACCTGAGGATACACCAATATGGGCTAGAAGTTCAGGTGTCGCGCTGTATAGCCACGCTCGGGCATCGTCTGCATTGCGCCTGCGCTCCAATAGTCCCCGAAGCACCAATTGTCTTAGCGTTCCGCTGGAGTTTACTCCTCGAATATAGTCTATTGTCGCGCGAGAGACCTCTCCTTTATAAAGTACTATTGCAAGCACCTCAAGCCCTGCTGTACCGATGTCTTTCTCGTAGTCTTGTTGCTGCATTTGGGCTATAGCTTCAGTATATTCACGTGCAGTACGCAGTGAGAGGCTCGCAGCTGTTTCGGACAGCTCCATCCCCTGTCCAGCCATGGCTTGCCTCAGTTCATTCGCAATTACGATGAGCTCATCTTCAGACACGTTCATAAGCGAGACAATCTCTCGTTTGTTCATCTCGCCGCCATGGGCGTAGAGAATGGCTTGCAGCATTTGTGATCTATTCTCCATAGTGTGGCGTTCCTATTTCTTCGTGGTGGATGGTTATGTCGGAAAAATTTGAGCTTTGCTGTACGCCGAGTGTCCCTCGTTTTACAAGTTCGAGCAAAGCCAAGAAACTAACTATGGCTTCAACTCTGCTTGCGCCTTCTGTGGCCTTCCGGAACGAGTCCTTGAGTGCCGAGCGTATGCGCTTTGTTAGGTTTTCAATAACATCGTCGAGCTTTATCTCTTTTGCTATACTGGTAGACGGAACCCTCTTAAATGAAGGGATCTCGGCGGCCAAGGTTCGTATTGTGAAAGCAAGGTTGTCAATGGTTATGTCCGTGGCAGGAGCAAATACAATCTCCCTCTCCGGCATATGCATAGGTAAAAAGCTTTGCTTCTTCCATTGTAGGCGAAGCAATCGAGTTCTGCGACGGACTTCTGCATACAGCCGAAGGCGCTCTTCTAGATCGTTGATGTCAGATTCCTCCTCTTGTGTCAGCTTTATTGTCGGCAGCAGCGATCGTGATTTTATTAGTAGGAGCGTTGAAGCTACTACAACAAATTGTGCCGTCTCCGAGAGAGGGATGCGCGTTCTATCTTTTATATAGCCAATATAGTCGTCCGAGACTTGTGCTAGAGAGACATCACTAACATGCAGCTTTCGTTGCTCGATAAGGTCCAAAAGAAGCCCGAGAGGGCCTCTAAAACCGTCTATTTCAAGCGTAAATCCGGAATTCGACATTCCCCACATTATACAATGTATTCGGCGTTATTTTGCTGTGTATAAGGATTAATCCAGAAGAAATTGCCCGTTGTCGTATACCACCCGAGTTTTCCCATCCTTCAAATGTGCCGTCACTTTGCGGCGAGTTGTTGAGATTATGTCGGTGTGCACAGTGGAGTCGTTGTAGCCCAGTTTGTCTGCGAACTTCTTGTTGCTAAGTTTCGTTATATCTCCTGTATAAGTATCGTGGTATGACATACCCAAGGCAATATGTGTATTTCCCTGTGGGCCACCCATATTCTCGTCATAGAGAGTCTCGGCCATTGGCTTGGTGATACGAGAGAATCGTTTGTCGGTGAGCGAGAACTCCCCCACCTTATCTGCATTTTCGGTTTTTATCATTTCCTTAAGAAGTTTTTCACCTTTTGTTGCCTTGCTCTTCACAACTTTTCCGTTCTTAAACCACAACTCGATTCCTTCAAGGACATTACCGTATCGGTACAGTGGTTGATTGAAACGAATCCAACCTTCCGTTCCGCGCCAGTCAGGTGAGGTAAACACTTCAAAACTTGGGATATTTGCCCCGCGTCCGGAGAGCCACTTGCGCTTCTCACCAGGGGTAATCCAGAGGTCGACGTCAGGACCCTCAACGTGGAATTTCTCAGTTTTTTCGGTGACTTTCGATATCTTTTTACGGTGGTTCTCAAGGCCATCTGTGATCTCTTTCCACTTTTTGACAGGGTTTTTCTCGTCGAGGAAGCACGCCTTAATAATTTGGTTCCAGTACGCTTTCTCGCTCATGCCAACAGTAGCTGCCATCTGTGATGTTCCGTAGAGTGCGAGTGTCCAGGTGAACTTGCCCCGATTCTCCTTATCACGACGCCAATCCATGAACTGCTTCATAGCAAGGCCACGCCGCATTATTTTCTTGGGGTCGATACCCTTGAGCGCTTCCTTGTTGGTTTCAGCGATTAAGTAAATGGAATGGTCCATCGTATCGATAAGACCTTTCATATACTTGGTCGGAAAAAAGTCGATTTGATGACCATCGGCTTTAAGGTAGTAGTCACGAGATGGTGAGTACTTCTCGTCGTCGTCAGGGAGATAGTTGCTCATTACGTGAGCTCCCGCTTCAAGAATCTTACTTTGAACGGCTAAGAACAGAGGCTTGGTTACCTCCCCTCCAGTGAGGCGCACAACTTCGCCTTTCTTTACTCCCTTGCCGCCATTGAGGGCAAAGTTTACAAGAACATCCGCGTAGCGATCTAAGATTTTTTGTGGTGGTACGTAGGGTTGTTTGCTCATGGTTTCTATCAGTAGTCGTGCGTTAGCGCGACCTCTTTTTATATCATTTAGTAAGTTATGCTTACTCTTCCGAGAGACGAGAGTCAATACGGTTCATGTCTCGCGGGAACGGAACCGCTTCTTTCACGTTCGCAATGTTAAGCACACGAGCCGTAAAGCGCTCAAGTCCGGTTGAGCACCCACCGTGCGGGGGCACACCATACTTGTGCATCTGTAAGTAGAAAGAAAATTTCTCCGGATCCATTCCGCGCTCCTTGATTGTTTCCACCATTTGGTCGTAGTCGTGAAAGCGCTGGCTGCCGCTGTTGATCTCAAGTCCTCGGAAAAGTAGATCAAAGCTGTATGAGCGCTCTGGGTTGTTCGGGTCAGGGTATGTGTAGAAGGCGCGTTTTGCTGTTGGAAACTCTGTAATGAACACGAAGTCACTTCCCTTCTCCTTCTTTGCCCACTCACAAATCTGTCGTTCATGTTCTGGCTCAAGATCTGGCTCACCTACCGCCTTGCCGCCGAACTCTTTCTCGATTATCTCCTGTGCCTCAAGAAGTGTGAGTACAGGAAACGCTTCGTTCGGAAGCAGTGGTGCTTCCGTGTCGAAGCGTGCAAATACGTCTGGGTGCTTCTCTACAACGGCTGCGCACACGTCACGAATTACTGCCTCGAGCATTTCCATAACATCGAGATGGTCTTCAATGAAGCCCATCTCAAAATCCATCTGGGTCACTTCTGAGAGGTGGCGTGTCGTTGCCGATTTTTCAGCGCGGAATATTTTCGCAATGGTAAATGCGCGTTCGTACACACCTGTCATAATTTCCTTATACAGCTGTGGGCTTGTAGCGAGAAATGCGGTGCGGTCGTGAAAGTACTCTACTTTGAATACCTCGGCTCCTCCCTCGGCATCTCCACCTGTAAGTGCTGGTGCCTGGAATTCGGTGAACTCGCGAGTGATAAGTGCCCAACGATACGCCTGCACTATGGTTGCCGCGACGCTAAAAATATCACGCCCGCGCTGCGTTCGTAGGGTGAGTGGTCGATAGTCTAAGAGAGTATCTAGATTTAGCTCCGCGTCTAAATCGAACGGAAGCTCAGCTGCAGGAGCCAATACGGTAAGTTCTTCAATTACGAGCTCAATGTCGCCATTTTGCTCGTCTTTTTTCATATTGTCGGGACGCTCGTTCACTGTACCTTGTGCGCTTACTACCCACTGCTCGCGAAGTGGTTGGGCTGTCTCAAAAGCTTCCACACCACTTTTTACTACTGCCTGTGCTACGCCGCTGCGGTCGCGTAGCACCAGGAACATGAGCTTCCCGTGATCGCGGCGGACATCTACCCATCCGGCAATGTGCACTTTTTCGCCCTTCTTATCGCTAAGTTGTCCAATAGTCGTTCTCTCCATACCCTATCTATAGTGTTACTCCAACTTTCTGGCGTACGTCAATCATTTTTGCGGCCGCCTGCTCGTGAGCCCTTACTGCTCCTTGCGCTACAACATTCTTAATCTCCCCGTCAGTTATGCTTTCGTAACGCTCCCTCATCGGTGCAACGGACGCCTCGATATCTTCTATTAAGGCCTCCTTTAGCTCCTTGTAGCTTCCCTCCTTTTCAGAGTACAAAGCTTCGAGCTCACCTTCAGACTTGAATAGCTTGTGAATGGCGTAGACGTTCTCTGGGCGACCTCCTTCGGAGTCTGTGACGATACCCATTACCGCCTTACCAATTTCTTCTTTTGTGCCAAACAATGGGATTGTGTTGTTGTAGCTCTTGCTCATTTTCTGCCCGTCAGTTCCTGGTACTGTCGCGACACCTTCAAGAATAATGTGTTCAGGAACCGCAAATGTGTCGCCATAGAGATTGTTGAATTTCTCCGCAGTGTCACGTGCGTACTCGACGTGCTGCTGTTGGTCTTTGCCAACGGGTACGACGTCTGGATCGTACAGCAAAATGTCAGCCGCCATGAGCATCGGATAGTTGAACGTACCGACACTGATTTCCTTGTTCTTGGCCTCGGCGTCTTTGAATGCGTGCGCGCGCATCAAGTACGGCATTGTGGTCAGGCATTCAAAGATCCATGCAAGCTCGGTGTGCTCATGAACTGCTGACTGTTGGAAGAGAGTGGTTTTGTTTGGATCAATGCCGGCTGCAAGATACGTGCGCACCACATCTTTGATGGAGTTACGGACTTCTTCCGGGTTTTGTTGTGAGTGGGCTGTGGTGAGTGCGTGGTAGTCAGCAACAAACACGAAACTCTCGTACTCATCTTGGAGGTCAACAAATTGCTTTATAGCACCGAAATAGTTTCCTATGTGAGGCCGTCCTGTTGGTTTTACGCCCGAGAGAAGTCGCTTTTTTTGCATATAACAGGCTCAATAGTAGCAACAAACCGCTAGCTTGAAAAGCATTATTTTACTTGACCTTTGCGGGTTCATGCGCGAACCGCGAAACCAAGGGTAGCTCCACTATGAAGGTTGACCCACGACCAACTCCCTGTGATTCTGCCCAGATTTTACCGTTGTGAGCCTCAACCATTTGGCGGGCGACATATAAACCAAGGCCGGTGCCATTCACATTTACTCCTGATGCACCCTCAGCGCGAACAAATTTCTCAAAAAGTTTGGAGATCTCCTTCGGGTCGATACCTATGCCACTATCGGATACCACGATGCGTATTGTATTGCCCCCCTCCCCTGGTTCGATGTGTACTTTAACCCAACCATGCTCGGTGTACTTAATAGCGTTGTCTATCAGATTAAAGAAAATATGACGAATCTTTGCATAGTCAGCGTGCACTGTACACTTTTTTTTCAAATGATTGGCAAATGAAAGTTTCAAATGTCGTTCTTTTGAAACAGGCTGGAGCTCTTGTACAACCTCGGACACAAGTTCATCGCATTCCAAGTCTTTCATGTCGTAATCCATACGGCCTTGTTCGATACGAGATACATCAAGAAAATCGTTGATAGTTTGCGCGAGCATACCACTTGAGGCAAAGATTTGTTTTAGAATGACCATAGCTCGATCAGGTATGCGCCCGTACGAACCGTCGACAATCAGCGAGAGGTGTCCGCGAATACCCGCGAGAGGGCCGCGAAGTTGATGAGTCGCGATTGATAGAAACTCCGATTTTTGCTGGTCTAATTCTCGAAGCTTTACATTTGCCTTTTGCAACTTGTCTGTAATTTCTTGGAGACTCTTTCTTGTGTGTACTTCGTTATAGACACTTTGCAGTAAAAGATAGCTTGCAATTGAAATTAGAACAAAAAAAGCAATCTGCACTACTAAATTCACAAAAGATGAGGAGGTGAAAATTTGTATAAAGACCCCTGTGACAATGAAAAGAACCAAAAGCTCGGTCGCAATTGTTTTTAATGTAAACAATCTGTACCTAATTATTGAATATCCAAGCAGCGGAGGAAACATAATAATGGCGAAATTTCCGTAAGGAAGTATGGGTATATCGAACCAAAGATAGAAATTAATAGCTCCTCCGCCAAAGCCCAGCAAAGTTCCTGCTAACATTGAAGTAAGCTGACCCCTTCGCATCTCAGCCTTGACCAAAAAAAGCCTATAGGCTATTCGGAAAAGCGCTAGCGACACTGGAAGGACGTACCCCAGTATTATATGTGTTAGATATAGTGGTCCAGCTGTTGGCCAAAACGGGAAGATGATTTTCTCGCTTATTGCCCCGATTAATAGACTTGGATAAAATACAAGTATAGATATGAATCCGAGTATGACTCCGTACGTACCTCCCAAAACAATACTCCAAAAGAATCCTGCGGCTCGAGTTACGACTAAAACCCAGTGAGTAAAGAACATTACGCTTAACAAGGATCCAGCAGTAAGAATGGAAATCCATATATACGCTTGCTCAACATTCGTTGAATTGGTCAACCAGAACCAATAAGATACTCCCCACACGCTTATTGCAAGCGACATCAAAAAATATAGTCGGTTGCTTAGTTCACTGGAATCCTTAAGTATGACAAGACCTCCAAAAATCAAGGACACTACCCCGGCTGCTAAGGCTGAAAGAGCAAAAAGTTCCATACTACTTTAGGATACAATATTACGTGCACACGTCACAGAGTGAATTTTGAGAGGTTCATAGAATGCAAAAATCGAATCCTTCTTAAATCCGGCCCTGATTAGTAAGGAAACTAGCTTCTCAGCATCACGATAAATCATCTTCCAACCTATGAAATTTGTCACAAATTTACGCTCTCTATTGTCGCTTATATTTGCACAGATAAACACCCCTTCTGGTTTCAAAGAAGAGAGAATACTCCTAAAGGTATTAATTGCCTTATGGTCATCGAAGTAGTCAAGAAGTCCAACCATTTCCACTATATCAAAATGCTTCTCCCCTGCATTTTCTGCTAGGTAGTTGCCGACAGTAGCGGTAACCCAAGATATGTTGATTTCTTTGTGAGGAAGGAGCCCAAGTTCTTGGGCCAAGTGTTTACTGTATTGAGTTGCGTAAGGATTCTTGTCTAAAAAGGTTACTCTTAATTGTCTACCGGGGCATTTCTCGATGGTGTTTGCTATTGCCTCCAGAACGGCACGGGCAGATCCAGAGGCAATACTAAGTACGTAAACAACCTCCTTTTTTTCGAATTGAATTGCCAATTCAGCCTGAACCTCCCTCTTTACAATCTTCAGTCGATTCCTTACTGCCATGGAGTTGTCAAGCCCAAACCATACCCACAAAGCAATTCTTTCCAACAGGTTTCTGGAAGAAAAGGTTGTGCCGTGGCTGTACAATACTTCAAGAGCAACATGTTCAGTTTTGTGCTCGATGACCTTTTTTGCAGAACGATGGGATTTCGCAAATACGGAAAGTGTCACGGGAGGTAGATTGTTTAGTACTGGGACTAAAAGAAAATTAAAAATTCTTCTAAAAGTGTTCGGGACTTCAAACCTGGTGACGTGAGTAGATCTCTCCACTACTATCCTACTAGTACTTGACTTAGTCTTAGTGGTCATTGTCAAATAGCCTAACAATCTGTGGTGCGCTTTGCTCCGAGTTCAAAAATATACCATCATGACTACCTTCTAGAACGTGGACGGGACATATGTCTGCCACCCGCAATTTGATATCTTTTAATGGGAAAACTCGATCCGTTGCACTGCACATTATGTGTACAGAAATACCATATTTCGCAACTTTGTGTATCAGAGGGAGTATGTCAGTGTTAAAAAGACCAAGTGCGTCACGAATCAATTGTATTGGATTTAAGCCAATGTACCATCCTACAGCGGCAAAATATTTTTTCCCGCGACGATCTTTAGTCTTAATCACTTCAGCCAATTGTAGAAAAAATGATCTTAGAAAACCTGCGCTCAAACGCAAGAATCGCAAGTTAATAATTCCAGCAGGAGCCACCAAAATAATAGCTCGAACTTTTTTATGAATAGGTTCGGCAGCAAGAATTCCTGTTACCGCTCCTTGAGAGTGAGCAACTATATAGACGTTTTCCGTGAGGGAATCGATGAACTCCGCAACTGCACACGCGCGAGCTCGTTCGGTAATGGGAAATGATGCATCTACTCCGCATGTTGCGGCTCGTTTTAGGTCACCCAAACCTCCATAGTCAATTATGGATGCGGCGTAGTTCTGTTCAGAAAATTCTCGTGCTAAATCCTTGGCTACTTCAGCTGGTTCTCCCCACCCAGGAATTATTATTATATGCCCCGCTACATTGTTACCGTGGGTTGGTCCAACCGTTGTGTAGACTGTAACTTCGCCATTAGATACTGTTGTATATTCGAAGTTACTTTCAGTCATATGAGAATCAAACATTTCTTACATTATACTACACAGTAACAATCCTTTCTGGGCCCTACTTCTCACGAATATCATGAGCTACAGGAAAACCTCTTCAGATCTGAGGTGTCCAGCTCGCATCTGGTCAATGGTTTTCATGATTTCTTTAGCTGCCGTTTGGTACCGTTCTGGGATGGGAAGCGAAGTGTCAACAATATCATGATGGGTTAGGGGTGTGCCGTATGATATGCGGAGCCTCCGCCTTCGTTTAAGAAAATCACCCACACTCATACCAGAAGCACCAGATACAGCAACGGGCACCACAATCGCCCCTGTTGCCTCACTAAGGTATCCAACCCCGCCATGAGCGCGTTCTCCACTTGCGCCCTTTCTTATCTTGCCTTCGGGGAAGATGCAAACACTCTTTCCCATTTTCAGAATTCTCTCATGATATGAAAGAGCCTTACTGTAATCGTTTTGTCCTGCTATGTATTGATGAGCACCCCACGACACTAAGAATGCGGGAAGGCCATAGATATGTCGACGCCAACCAAAAGCAGTTTCTTTTTGATATCGCGATCGACCGTGCGTGACGTAAAACATTGGAAATAACGGGGAAAGTGGAGAAATGGCGACAAGGGGAAACAAAATATCAAGCTCGCTAGTGTGATTGAGTGCGAAAACAACGCCCACCCCACGTTCCTTTGAATTTCGAATAGCCGTAGTCAGGTTTTCTCTCCCAGATATTTTGAGCCGAGTAAAAAAATCTAGTGCAAAACGACCAAATGGCCATGCCACCCCCTGTAGGATAAACGGAGCCCAAAAATGCAGTTGACGTACTGTCGGTAGGTTCACAGATTTGCAAGTTTGTTCATTCATATGTTGATTAGGTCACAAAAAGCGCAAAAGTGCCAGGGACAACGGCCATCAAAGTTAATATCGGAGTGTAGTTCCGCTAAACTCCCTCCTTTCTGAGTTCCTCAACAAGCTTTTGCGCGTTTCTTGAGAGCTTCTTTGGAAGGTCAATACGTACTGTCACCAGTAAATCTCCGCGAGTTCCGTGTTCGCGCGGGATTCCTTTGCCGGGAACTCTGAGAACTTCGCCGTGCGTGATTCCAGCTGGTATTTTAAGCTCAATGCTTTTTTCAAGAGTAGGAATAGTGTACGAACCCCCCAAAAGTGCGTCGGTGAGCTTGACGTTTAGATTCAGGCGCAGATTTTTGCCGCTGCGTATAAAATCTTTGTGGGGACGAACATGGACCTTAACGTATAAGTCGCCACTCTCTCCTCCTCGAACTGCTTCTCCCCTTCCCGGAAGGCGGATCATTTCCCCGTTGTCGATTCCAGCTGGTATCGAAAGTTTAATTTCTTCTTGTTGGCGATAAACTCCTTGCCCCTTACACCCTTCGCAGGGAGTTTTGGGAATCTTCCCTATTCCATGACATTCTGAACATTCTCTCGTGCTTGTAAATGTACCAAGCATTGAGCGGCGTGTTTCGCGTATGGAACCGTTTCCATTACAGGTTCCACAGGTCTTCATCTCGCTCTTGTCCTTTGCACCACTCCCGGTGCATGTAGCACAGGCGGCAATCTTGTTTAGTAAGATGGAGCGCTCTACTCCAAAGACTGCATCTTTGAAATCTAGCTCCACGTCCATCGAAATGTCACGTCCACGGCGTACCCGTGTGCGGTGAGAGCCAAAAACTTCGCTGAATATATCCCCCAGGTCGAATTCAAACCCACCGCTGTGCCCCTGCTGAAATTGTGAAAAGTCGAATCCGTCAAACCCACCTCGTGGACCACCGCCGGCAAAAGTACGACCATAGGCGTCGTACTCTGCACGTTTCTTTTTGTCTCCTAGCACCGCGTATGCTTCGCTGGCCTCCTTAAACTTTGCTTCGTCGCCTGTCTTTTTGTCCGGATGGTATTTCTGAGCAAGAGCCCGAAACGCTTTCTTGATCTCGGATTCAGAGGCGCTCTTTTTAACCCCAAGAATGTCGTAGTAATCTTTCATGCCAAACAAGACTACTTGTTCTTGTCGTTCTCGTCAAACTCTGCGTCACGTGTCTTTTCGTCGTCGCCTTTGGTCTCCCCCTCGGACTCAGGCGTTTTTTCTTGTGCGGCTTTTGCCATAGCTTCGCCAATAGCACTTATGGCAGTACTGAGAGATTCTGAGGCGCTTGTGATAGCTGCTACGTCGTCCCCGTCACGAGCTTTCTTCAAGGCTTCTACTTTCTCCTGTATGTCCTTGGTGATTCCCTCATCTACTTTGTCACCATGCTCTTTCAGAGCCTTCTCTGCTGAGTACACAAGTTGCTCGGAAGCATTTTTAGCCTCAATGAGCTCTTTTTTCTTTTTATCCTCATCTGCATGCGATTCGGCATCTGCCTTCATTTTCTCGACTTCCTCCTCGGAAAGCCCCGACGATCCTTCAATTTTGATTGACTGTTCTTTACCCGTACCTTTGTCGAGCGCCTTTACGTTAAGGATTCCGTTTGCATCAATATCAAACGAAACTTCGATTTGCGGTGTGCCCCGTGGCGCAGGCGCGATGCCATCGAGAACAAATCTCCCGAGAGTCTTATTGTCGGCCGCCATTTCACGCTCCCCTTGTGTTACCACAATCTCTACCGACGGCTGGTTGTCTGCCGCCGTTGAGAATATTTGAGATTTGCTCGTAGGGATTGTTGTGTTTCGTTCGATAAGCTTTGTGGCGATGCCACCCATAGTCTCGATTCCTAACGACAGAGGTATGACATCGAGAAGCAGTACGTCTTTCACGTCACCTTGCATGATTCCGGCTTGTATTGCAGCACCGAGCGCCACGACTTCATCTGGGTTAATAGATTTGTTTGGCTCCTTTCCGAAAAGGTCTCTCACCTTTTTTACAATAAGTGGCATTCGTGTCTGTCCCCCAACTAGGATGACCTCATCGATGTCACTTAGCTCGAACGGACTTGCTTCAACAGTTCGCTTCGTGATCTCAAGTGCACGGTCCACATACTCGCTCGCGAGCTCCTCTAGAGTTGCCTGAGTGAGTTTAAGGAGAAGATGCTTGGGGCCGCTATCGTCTGAAGTAATAAAGGGGATATTTATCTCGGACTCCTTCGCAGTTGAGAGTTCTATTTTTGCCTTCTCGGCTGCTTCATCCAGTCGTTGTAGAGCCAAGGGATCACCACTTATATCTATGCCAGAATCTTTTTTGAACTGCGTAATAATCCAGCTGATTATCTTCTGGTCAATATCGCGTCCTCCCATATGAGAGTCCCCATCGGTTGCCTTTACTTCTATGACCTCGTCACCTACTTCAAGAACCGAAACATCAAATGTACCGCCACCAAAGTCAAACACCACAATCTGTTCGTCTTTTTTCTTGTTAAATCCGTATGCAAGAGCTGCAGCAGTAGGTTCATTTATAATTCGCTTTACGTCCAATCCCGCAATTTTGCCCGCGTCCTTAGTGGCTTTTCTCTGCGTGTCATCAAAATATGCAGGTACAGTTATAACCGCTTCTGTTACTTTTTCTCCCAGGCTTTCCTCTGCATCTCTTTTTAATTTTTGCAGTATCATTGCAGATATTTCCTCCGGGCGATAATTTTTGTCAGCAAGGGTAATGAGCACTCCCTTGTCGGCTCCTTCGCTCAAAGTATAGGGAACTATGTCCTTATCTTTTTGCACGGAATTGTCTGAAAATTTGTGCCCCACAAAGCGCTTTACACCAAAGATGGTATTTTTAGGATTGGTCACCGCCTGTCGCTTGGCCAGGGTTCCAACCAAACGCTCTCCGGTCTTCGAGATACCAACTATAGAAGGAGTCGTGCGCGCTCCCTCGGCGTTTTCAATAATTTTTGGTTCCCCTCCCTCCACCGCGGCCATGGCGGAGTTGGTTGTCCCTAAGTCGATTCCTAAAATTTTAGACATAATGCATATACATTTATAGCTGAATAATTCTCTATTCGATCACTCCCTCAAAACCTCTTCGCAGGGCAACATCGCGCAAATATGCAGAGACACTCGAGTATCCGGCTTTACGAGCGTTCTGCTCAATGGCCCCCTTCTCTTCGTCTGTTACCCGAAAGCGCAGTATCTCAGTTTGGGCAACACTCTGGAGAAGACCGTAATTTTCGCGAATGATTTGAGGCAGTTGTGAAAGAATACGAGGTATTTCATCATTCGGAAATCTCTCCTCGATATTTGCGCTCTTGCAGATGAGAGTGGTGACTTTTCGGGCGGGCTGTAGCGTGTAACCATGGCGACGATTTCCTATCACAATATAATGTTTCCGGACAGACATGTGGCTACATTGTAGCTACAAGCGATACGATCGCAATATTGACACGAGGGTGCAATTACTGTTCTAACTATATACAATTACTTGCGCTGCACGGATTATGGTGTCGCCAATTTTGTACCCTCGACGTTCAACTCGAGCAATCGTCCCGCTTTCTTTGCCCCCCTTCTCGTACCCGACAGCTTCATGCTCTTTGGGGTCAAATGTACTACCAGCCTCGCCGTAGACATGCACGCCGTAGTCCTCCAGGCTAGCAAGCAGTTGCGAATACACCTGCTCGACACCTGTACGCCAGTCTTCGTCAACATTTCGCCAGGCCTTGCCCCTCATGGCTATATCAAAGCTGTCTAGCGCAGGAAGCAGTCCTTGCAACAGGTCGGCAACGGCTCGGCTTTTCGCTTCAGCCAAGGTCGCGGCGTAGTGCTTTTTTGCGTTGAGTGCATCCGCTTTCTGGCGCTGCCAGCCGTCCAAGTATTCTTTCTTTTCCTGCTCGCACTTTTTAAGCTTGGTACGGAGCTTTTTGACCAGGTCTGCGCCCTTGTCTTCCTCGTATACAATATCGTCCAAATTTTCGTTTGAGTCCATACCGCGGATTGATTATAGTATGCGCAAAAACGCCCTCAGGAGGCGCGTTGCTATCGTTTACTCCACTGCGGAGCGCGACGT
Organism: Patescibacteria group bacterium UBA2105; assembly: GCA_002331495.1. Classification (GTDB taxonomy): domain Bacteria; phylum Patescibacteriota; class Minisyncoccia; order Phycocordibacterales; family UBA2100; genus UBA2100. The sequence goes on from DCYR01000007.1 coordinate 42,402, forward strand.
GCCGAACGAAGTCCAAATTTCTTTCGCTCTTTCATGCGCGGATCTCGTTTAAGATACCCTGCTGCTTTCAATTCCTTTCGTTGCGTTTGGTCGTTTTTTACCAAAGCCCGAGCGATCCCGTGACGAACGGCCTCAGCTTGGGCCGGTACTCCTCCCCCTGTTACTTTCGCACTCACCTTAAATGCTCCACCTGTGGTAGCGAGGGCGTCTTTCACTACTTTTTGCAGTTCGGCAGTCGAAAAGTACTCATCCACCTTTTTTTCATTTATCGAGTAGGTTGTTTTTTTTGCAGGGGTAATTCGCACCCGAGCGGTTGCCGTCTTGCGACGTCCCACTGCTTCAATATATTTTTCTTCAGCCATATTTTTACTTAATTATCAAATTTTTCATCCGGTTTTTTCTGAGACGATTTGCCGGCAACATGTTGTAGACGGCTTTTTTAAGCGCCTCGCTCACGCCTTTCTTAGCAATAAGTTCTCCTAATGATTCCTCTTTTCGTCCTCCGTGGAATCCTGAGTAGCGGTCGTAAATCTTTGTTGCACGTTTCTTCTCGGAAATATTTAGGTCGTTAACGTTCTCTACGACAACAGACACGTTAGACACAGTGTTTTTTGAAAAATCCGTTCTGTCTTTGCCGAGCAGAACATATGCGACTTGAGAAGCTACACGACCAAGTCGTTTGCCTCCGGCATCTACTATATGTGTACGTTTTTCAGTCATGCTATACGAATTCGATAATCGTCTTATCACGCCTTACGTCCTCGAAGGTTCCTAGCTTACTGATGCGTGTGTATCCTCCAGGGCGATGCTTATAGCGCGGAGCGATAACCTCGTGAAGCTTTTTTGAAACCTCGGCATCGTTACCTAGTCGAGACGCAATAAGGCGTCGCGACGCAAGTGTATCTTTTTTAGCCAAAGTTACGAGCTTCTCAATTTGCGGGCGAAGTTCTTTAGCTTTTGCGATAGTGGTTTCTATGCGCTCATGAAGAACCAAACTACGCACCAAGCTGCGCAAAAGACCGGTGCGCACCTTCCGCACCCGCCCTAACTTCCGCTGTGTTTTATGGTGTCTCATAAACGTCACTACCCTACCATAGTTTAATTGCGAAGTGTAATTCCCAGGTTAGACAATGATCGTTTGATCTCCTGGAGCCCTTTTTGCCCGAGCCCCTCGATTGCAAGGATGTCCTCCTCACGCTTCCGTGCGAGACCGCCTACCGTCCGAATACCCGACTCATCAAGCGCAGCCTCCACGCGAGCGGACAGCTCAAGTTCGCTGATCCTCGTTTTAAACGCTTCCTTATCCGCGTCTTTCTTTGCTGCATCCTCCTCCTGTGGCTTTGTTATGTGTGTTGGTTCTCCCTTGGGTTCAACGGCAGTTTCTTCCTGAAAGCCGATAACTGCTTTAAGCTGGTGAATCATTATCTCAATAGAGTCTTCGAGAGCTTCACGTGGGGTAATAGTTCCATCGGTTTCGACAAAAATACGAAGGCGGTTGAAATCTGTGCGGTCGCCTACTCGCATGTTTTCGACTTCGTAATTTACCCGTCGAATTGGCGAAAAAACCGCATCGAGTGCAATCGTGCCGATGTCTACACGCTCTCTTTGTAACGCTTCCTTAGCCACGTATCCCAAGCCCCGCTCCACAGTCATGTTCATGTCAAAAGTACCCTTGCCCGAAACTTCGGCTATATGTTGATCGGGGTTAAGTATTTGAACTTGTCCTGGGGCTTCGATATCTGCGGCGGTCACAGTTTTGGGTCCTTTTACATTTAGTCTAATCTCCTGTGGTTCGTCGGTAAGCATTTTTATACGCACCTTTTTCAAGTTCAAAAGCAGCATAACGGTATCTTCCACTACCCCCTCGATAGTTGAGAACTCATGCGACACCCCGTCGATCTTTATATTGGTAATGGCGGCACCGGGTAGTGATGAAAGAATAATGCGGCGAAGAGAATTTCCGAGAGTATGCCCATACCCAGGATATAAACCGTCAATCTCATATGTTCCTGCAAACTCTTTTTCAGATATAATGCGGGGCTTTGATGGAACTGTGACTTGATGATCTGACATACGAATAGTCTTAAGATTAGAAGGTGATAAATAACTATTAATGACTTTTAACGGCTATAGAATTCAAATACGGCCGACAAATCAAAAACGGTATCTCTGGCAACAAATTCAGGCGTGGCCTTCACGCTTGCGGTAAGCTTTTTTGCGTCTGTTGAGAGCCATTTCGGAGCCGTGTGGGTTGAGATGATATCCATGTTTGCAACAAACAAAGGCTTGTTTGTACTCCCCCCCCGTACCGCAATTGCATCGCCCTTCTTCACGGCGTGTGAGGGTACTGTCATCTTTTTTCCATTTATCTGTATGTGTCCGTGGCTGACCATTTGGCGAGCTGCTCGTCGTGTTGGTGCAAAACCGAGGCGATATATAGTATTATCAAGGCGAGTTTCTAGCTTCTTGAAAAGTTCTGTAGCCGGGTTCTTGGCTCCAAGTGCGTCCGCTACGTACTTGCGAAGCTGCTTTTCGGTAATGCCATATGCATAGCGCACCTTTTGCTTTTCAAGTAACTGACGACCGAAGTCGCTCAAATTACGTCGCCTTCCAAACGACTTTTTGACACGAGCTTCTGAAAGGGCGAACTTTTGTGTTTGACACTTTTCGTAGACGCCATTTCCCAAACGCTTGCAAATTTTGTATTTTGGTTTCGTTAGCATAAAACAGTGACTTATTACACGCGTCGTGAACGGCGTTGGCGAGGTCCATTGAAAGGTACTGGTGTCTTGTCCGCTATACTTGAAACATCTATGCCCTTTCCTGCAAATGCTCGTAATGCAGACTCGCGACCTGCGCCGACTCCCTTGATAACAGCGTCAACCGACTGAACTCCCATCATTTGTGCTTTTTCGGCTATGAGCTCACCCACCTTTGCTGCGGCAAACGGAGTCCCCTTCTTAGCTCCGGCAAATCCGAGACCGCCAGATGATGACCATGTTACGGTGTTTCCCTCAGTGTCTGAGAGGAGAACTTTCGTGTTGTTGTACGTAGCGTGAATGTGTAAAACCCCGGTTTGCATCTTCCTTTTTGGTGCGCGACTCAAGGCGCGAGATTTGAGTCCCTTGTTTACACTGCCTCCAGACTTTTTAACGATTCTTTTTTTCCCCATACTACTTCTTCTCTACTTTACGACGACCGCTGGTCATAGTTTTCCGGACGTTCCCACGCACACTTCGAGAATTTGTTTTCGTGCGTTGTCCGCGAGCAGGTAAACTACGCGAATGGCGATCACCCCGGTAGCTCCGTATATCCTTCAAGCGCTTGATGTTGCTACGTATTTCGCGTCGCAACTCTCCTTCGATTCTATATTCCGCTACTAATTTGCCTAGCAATCCCTCCTCTTCACTTGATAGATCTACAGGTTTCTTACCAGGATCCACCTTTGCGTTCGATAATATTTTTTTTGCCCGAACACGGCCAATACCATACACAGCGGTGAGACCTATTTCGAGCCGCTTAGAATCAGGGATTGTGATACCAGCTATACGCATATTTATCCAAATTAATTAGCCTTGCCGTTGTTTATGGCGGGGATTGCTACACACGACAAACAGACGTCCGCGGCGGCGCACGCTCTTACACTCCTTACATTGCCTCTTGATTGAACTTCTTACCTTCATGCATGTAGGAAAAGTGTGCATGTTTACACACGCCTGATAATTCGTCCCTTACCTCCATAAGGGTCGATCTTAACTTGCACAGTGTCGCCTAGTAGAACTTTAATTCTATGCAGTCGCATCTTGCCAGCAAGGTAGGTAATCATTTCCTCGCCACTTTCAAGCTGAACGCGAAAAAGCGCATTCGGCAGCGCCTCAATTACGACTCCTTCCACGGAATCGCTACCTCCTTTCATGTCTTCACTCACAGTGCGGGGACATCGTACCAGAATGTATTGGTATTGACAAGCGCTCTGTGGACAAAAATTAACTTTCGGGAACGACTTCAACCGATATCCCGCCTGTCTCAGATGGAAACTCGCTCTTCCAGAAGGGTCGAATTGTAGCCTGGGCACTTTTTATGCCAGGATACCCGCTCATAACAGTATTGAGAGCGCCGCTGTTCTTTCCCACAAGGTCTTGTTTTAGGCCTTCTATGTCGACCTGCCACGTAAGAGTTGACCGTCCCTCAAGAGTAAACTGTATTAACGCATCGTCAACGATATCGACTCCGTCCTTGTTTACAATCTTCATGGTCAGGTTCTCGGGATTGTCAATCAAAATGTCTCCGTCTTCGGGGTTGGCTAAAGCAGCGGTTGCGAGCATGCGCGCTAATTCATTCTTTTCAAATGCTACCGCATTTATTCGTGCAACTTCTCGCACTGTGGCGGTATCGTTTCCGGAGTACGTGACCTGCATCGACTCAAATGTTGTGAATATTCCACCAGCGAACACTTCAGTTGTTTCAGAGGCCTGCTCGGCTACCGCAGATTCAACTTGATCGCGTAGTTGGGATCGTAACTGTGTACGGACAGCATTAAGAATATCTTCATCTACAATAGCGCGCTCGCCAACAAAACCTCCCGTTATTGGTTCTTTAAGTTCCGCATAAAATGTATCGTATCGAGGGTCTCCTTTCAGCCCAGGGATAGTGAACCTAGTGCCAACATCGGATATGTTCTGATCTTCACCAGGTTTGTCAGCATAGACAGTAATTTCAATCGAACCTGGCGTATCTCCACTCATGCCAGGAACTACAAATGAATTGCGTACTCTATAGATCTCGCCATTAGGAGCTTCAAATCGAGTATTTTTGATAAGCCGTTGAGGTGCTGGCCCGTGATTATTGTATACCACAATACGACCCGAGGCCTTTTCCTCGACCGTTTCGCGTCCGGTCGCAGCAATATTGTCGGTTGATTCAATTGTGTACGTTAGTAGGGTATACGAAAGCTCTCCCTCCTCAGCATCCCGATAAGCCGTGTACACAACGTTCGCAGAAAGGTTTACCTCTTCTTGTTGCGGCACTATGGTGATAGTTGTTTTTCCGATAAATACAAATCCAACGGCGGAAAATGCCACAACAAGTACCAAAATTGCGATAGCCCAGACAGCAAACTTTCCATTGGATGTCTTCCTGTTTCTATTGTCTATACCTACTGCATTAGCAAGAGTGCGCCGCTCTGCCCGCCTTGCGCGCCGGGTCTGTCGCTCCTGTGTGGTTACCGGGGTGACATCTCTTATAGAATGTCCGCCACTTGGCACCTCCTTGGAGTCCTCCTCGCCTTCGGGTGGCTTTATATCGTCAAACATTGTTCGTCCCATGTAATGTAGTATACCAGGAAAAAATAAAATATACGCCCCTGTGCGTGTGCTATTTATCCACAAAGAGAACTCCAAGAGAAAGCATTGAATCCTTCTTCGCATTCTCCTTAAAAATAAGCTCTCGGCCAGTTCTCTGGGTGCTCAGAGATTTAGTTTCTAGAGGTTTGCCAGTGACAGTAAATTGACCAAAGTCTAAACGTTCAATGGCTTTTGCGAACCAAGGTTTGTATCGCTTATCGATGGAAATAAACGTAGTTGTAGGTATGCGCCTGATGCGGCTTAATTCGGAACAAGCGTCGCCGAAAGTCTTAATCCATTCCTGTTCACTGTCTTGTAGCAGCTTCTCTATTTTTCGACATTGTGCCGGAGTGCAGCTGTTGTTTATGTACATAGTTAGCTCAGATACAGCGCTTAGTCGACTCATCTCGTCGCCTTTGGCTATGGTGCGAACGAGATATTCGGTCCCAAAATTCACCCAGGAGCTTCCTTCAACTGCTTCATTTCGCACTATGCTTATTGATGTGTATTCGCCCCCCACATCCACGATGGTATATGCATCGTGTTCCTCTGGCGACTTATTCAGTTGCATTGCAGCGAATAGAAATGCATCAATGTGAACGGAGTGGTTTGGCAATACGTCCGCAAGTGCACCTTGTATTGCAGTATGAATCACTTCAGACATACTACTTTTAAGCACAGTGACGGCTATGGACTCTGCTCGCTTCTTATACGGTTTTGTGGTCGCATAGCCGTTGAGCTCTATTTTCATGACATGCCTGTCGAATTCTATGCGGCCTTTGGTTGCTGTGACCGGCAGCTGCTGAGCAATAAATTGCTGTAAGACCTCCTTGGTAATCATTGTTTCTGCATCAAGTGTGCTCTCAGCTCGGTCTGACCGTGAGTCTGCCCATGGAGTATGCACTATTGCACGCACGTCATACTTGCCCCGCACTCCCTCAAGGCGTCCCAGCGCTTCAATAGCCTCCTTCCCGGCTGCCTTGATTGCAGCTCCGACATACGATCCTAGTGCCGCGGCGTCTTGCTCATCACCAAAAGCGATGGGCTCTCGATGCGTAAAGAGGACATCGATGGTTCCTTCGCGATACCGGGCAATGGCGACACCCACTGAAGCACTTCCGATATCAAAAACGAGAACGTGCAATGCTTTCGAAAAGCCTGGGAGTAATGAAAGAACGTTCATTGCGATTAGTATAGCAATGAAATAGGCGAACGAAACACATAAGTTGTGTATGCATGCTACTCTAAAACACCTCGAATCCTACGTACTTCGGCCGAGCTAGCTTTCTCTTTTTTGATTCTAAAAACGCCTTGTATCTCTCCAGTGTTCGATACATGAGGGCCTCCACAAAACTCAAGTGAAAATGATTCATCCAGTCTAGGGTCGTCCGGGCTTGCCCCCGCTGGTCCGATCGAGTATACGTTAACGATATCAGGATATTTTTGTCCGAATTCCTGTTCGGCTCCAAGAGCTTCGGCTTCCCGCCTGGGGAGTGTCGTTTTGAGAACGGGGAGTTTGGCCTGGATCTGATCGTTCACTATCCGTTCCACCTCAGCTTTCTGCTCATCCGAAAGTTTTTCATGATGTGAAAAGTCGATGCGCAAGCGTTCCCCAGTAATATTGGACCCTCGCTGTTTGACGTGGCCCCCAAGCACAATTTGCAAAGCTTTCAGGAGCAAGTGGTGTGCAGTATGAAGTTGAGTTGTGGCGTTTGAGTGGTCGGCAAGTCCGCCCTTGAACTTTTGTTCAGCACCGGCACGACTTTTCGCTTTGTGCTCCAGTATAAGAGCTTCTACTTCCTTCCACTCTGTCTTGGTTCCATGTTCTTCCAAAATTTCCGCGACAAGCTCCTTCGGAAAGCCGTCAGAGGTAATAACTTCAAAAACCTCGTTAGCCGGAATTGCTTTTTCGAATTCTTTTTGATTCCCAACCTCTCCCTCGTGCTTCAGCATCACCTTCTCCAGCTTCGATAGACCTCGTTTTAATGTCGCTCTAAAACGAGCCTCCTCATCCCCCACGGCTCTTTCAATCTCTGTGCGCCGCTCTTCCAATTCTGGATAGTGGTCTTTATAGGTGTCAGTGATGATGGCCACCGCCTCAACGAGCGTTCCCTCTTGTATGCCGAGCGTGTCAGCGTACTGAACGCTGCGACGAAGCAAGCGGCGTGCAAAGTAGCCCTGCTCCGTGTTTGAGGGCCTTACGCCGTCACTGATCATGAACACGGCTCCTCGTAAATGATCTGCAATTATGCGAAAACTTTTCAAATCATCCTTGTAGTACTTGTTACTCGCCTCTTCAAGATGTTTGATAACGTTGCTAAGGGAGTCCACGGCCAAAAACATATCTGATTCGTTCGCTGAGGCGGCGGCAATACGCTCAAGACCACCACCAAAATCAACATTTTTCTGCGCTAGTTTCTCAAAGCCTTTGCCGGTCTTCGTGTACTCCATAAAAACAGAGTTCCCTATCTCAAGGAAACGCCCACAGTCGCAGTTAGGGTGACAGTGTTCACCCCACGACGAGTCGTGTTCAGTTTCAAAGTCATAAAACACTTCTGAGTCTGGCCCGCCGGGTTCTCCAACTGGCATATTATCAGGTACTCCTGATCGACTCCACCAGTTTTTCTTAGCGTCATAGCTAAAAATGCGGGCTCCATCTTCCATTCCCTTCTTATACCCGTTCTCCTCTGAACCTACTTCCTGAAACCCATTTGAAATTCCAGTCTCACCAAAAAGTCGCCTCCAGATCTCAATGGATTCTTCGTCGCGTGGCACGCCTATATCTTCTGCACCGTCAAATACCGTTACGTAGAGTTTGTTTGGATCGAGACCAACTTCTTTTGTTAGAAATTCGAAAAACCATGGCAATTGCTCTTGCTTGAAGTAGTCTCCGAGCGACCAGTTTCCAAGCATTTCAAAAAAAGTGGTGTGACGGTTGTCCCCCACCTCTTCGATATCTTCAGCACGAAATGATTTTTGAGAGTCTGTGAGACGGGTGCCCTTAGGATGCCGCTCACCCAAAAGGTAGGGCAGTAATGGTTGCATTCCCGATCCAGTAAAGAGCGTGGTCGGATCGTTCTCGGGAACGAGTGACGCTGAAGGAATAGCCGCGTGACCTCTCGCCACAAAAAAGTCTAGATATTTTTTCCGAAGTGCCTGAGTGTCCATGCTCGAGCAACCTAAAAGAATCCGAAGTGAGCAAGTTCGAGAAGGTATCCAACAAACATCAACGCGATGGCAAATATAGCCATCATTTGTTCTCGATGCATTTCCATAAGCACGATACCATCTATGCGCTTCTCTCGAGTTATTTTTCGATGCACCATAATAACTGCAACGCCAAGCAGCGCTTTCCCTAGGAAGCTAAGTGTTAAACCCCAAAACAGCATAAAATCTAGCATACCACTTTTGTTAATTTGAGCAAAAGATGTATGCCCCGTTCCACAACTTCAAATGTACTCCGCACTCAAGACACAACTTTTTTCGCACACACGGTAGTGGTTTGAAGTTGTGGAACGGGGTATGCTAGCTAGCACGATGAAATTTGAAATATATACTTTAAAGAATGGCATGAGGGTACTCCTTGCCCCCAGCTCGGCGGCTGAATCAGTGACTGTTATGATTATGACAGGCACGGGCTCTCGCCATGAAAATAAAGCGGAAAATGGCATGGCCCACTTCCTCGAACATATGTTGTTCAAGGGTACCAAGAAACGTAAGACTGCCAGGGCGATTTCCGAAGAGCTTGATGGAGTTGGCGGTCAGTTCAATGCGTTTACTGGGAAAGATCACACGGCATATTATGCAAAAGTAGATAAACGTCACTTTCAGACAGCATTAGAAGTAATTTCGGATATATTTCTAAACCCCACGTTGCCTGCGACAGAAATAGAAAAAGAGCGTGGAGCAATCATTGAAGAGATAAACATGTACGAAGATATGCCAATTCGCTCGGTTCTCAACGAGGCAGACAAGACACTTTTTGGTGATGATACCCCGATGGGCAGAACGATTCTGGGGCCAAAGAAAAATATCTCCTCGTTTACTCGGGAAGAATTTCTCGCGTACTTGAATCGCAACTACGTGGCAAGTAATTCGGCGCTCTGCATAACAGGCTCTTTCTCAAAGACTAAGGCACTTAAGGAAGCACGTAGGATCTTCGCCACCATGCGTACGGGAGATACTCCGGTACACGTTCCCCACACACACGACCAGAAAGAACCACGGGTCAAAGTAAAGTATAAAAAAACTGACCAAACACACTTTGTACTCAGTGTCCCTTCATTTCCTCTTAATCACAAAGACGAGTTTGTTGCTGAAGTGCTGGCGGCAGTTTTAGGGGGTGGAATGTCCAGTCGCCTTTTTACTGAGATTCGTGATAATAGAGGGCTTGCTTACTACGTTAAGGCGGATAATGACGCATACGATGATATAGGTGTACTCTACATGAGGGCAGGAGTTGCTAATGAAAAAACGGAAAAGGCAGTCGAACTTGTCGTCAAGGAAATGCGAAAATTAGCCAACACAGCTATTTCCACCCCGGAACTTAAAAAGGCAAAAGAGTACTTGAAAGGAACGGCAGCATTGTCACTCGAAACTACCGATGCGCAGGCAGATTACATCGGATATGCGGTACTCGTTCGAAGAAGTGTTCATGGTTTAGAGGAGTTTAACCGTAAGGTAGATGCAGTGACGGCACGACAGATTTACGTTGTGGCAAAAAAGCTATTTACTACAGACAAACTCAACCTCACGATAGTCGGGCCGCACAAAGACGAGGCGAAATTCAAAAGACTTCTCAAAATCTAGGCTTAAAGTAGCTATAACTGTATCAATTAACTGATACAGGAACTCACTTACCGCCCGACCGAAATGCATCAGCACTACGTTGCATTTGCTCACGTAATCTCTTCTGTGGATTGGGGGCTATTCCGCCGACGGTTACTATATTTTCCAGCATACCTAAAAAACTTTCGCGGTACTTTTTGCGTTTGAAAATATTTGATACGTGTACAAACTTTTCGTGGTTCAGCTGTTCTGATAGTTTGAAAACTGTTGCAGTACTCACCTTGAGGGTCGAGCTGATGGTCCGAATAGAACTACCGTACGTAAGCATACTCATAATTCCAACTCGCTTAGCCAACATTAAGCGCTCCGTAGGCGTAAGTATCTCAAACAACGTTTTAGAAAAGTCGCTTTTCCGTGTATTTGCCAGGAACAGGCTTGCCAATTGGTCGTATATTTGGGCAGTTATCTGTGGTGATACTTTATTTTTTGAGACGTGAACCATGTCTACGTAGTGTATCAGTTAATTGACACATGAGAGAAGTCCTCTAAAGGGAATAGTATGTGGAACGGTGCGACAGTATGAGGAGGCGCTCATTCGTTTTCAGGGTGCAGCAACTGCTTACCCTGCCCGGAAAACTTTGTTGCAAATACGTCGATGGCAACTCCGTAGATTGCTCCTGAGAGAATAACCATCCAGAATAATCCCCATGTAGCAGTGTCGTCAAAGAACACTGACGCGGCGAGTGATAGCGAGACCCAGATTCCAACAAATGCGCCGCGGATCGGAAACATTTTGAAGTTCAGAAGTGGATGAATTGTTACTATGCCGACGATCGCGACGAAAAAACCAATTGCAGCGCGGTTGAGGAACACATACCAGAACATTGGTCCATCAAGATCCCATGCATTTGAGACGGTGGCGCTCGAGAGCCACACATCTACCAACGCGATACCGAAACCGGCACCAAGAGCTAATAACATCCGTTTAACCATTAGAGGCATATAAAATTATTACATTGCTAATACTCCTTCTTGTTTAAGAATAGCCCTTTTTTTCTTCGCGCCGCCACGATTGTATTCGCCCACCGACCCATCGGACTTCACCACGCGATGGCATGGCACGTCTGTAAGATAGTTGTTCCTCATTATAGTTCCGACTGCCCGTGCAGCTCCCGGTGATCCAGCAGCCGTGGCAACCTCCGTGTATGATCGAGTCTCGCCCTTGGGTATATTTCGTACCACGTTTTGGACACGTTCTGAGAAGGTAGTCGCTTTCTTCATATTAAAACAGTGTATCATTTTTACCGCCAATTTTTGAGTTGGACATATCAGGTGGCGTTTTTAGATGCACCTGATCCTCCTTATTCTTTCGGAGAGCCTGCCCAGCTGCTTCACGATAGCGGCAGTAATCGCAGTCGTCGACCGCCTTAGGCGCACGCGGATCGTCGAGACATGATTTTATGCTTGCTAGCACCCCTTCCACCCAAGAATCATCACCGTTATAGGGAATGAGCGTCACTTCAAAGTCGAGCCGATTATCAAACATTTCCTTGTCCCTTCCGGCATTGGCATAGACAAAGTACCCGGTGTCTGAAACATTAAGCTCCTTTTGGCGTAAAAGCCATTGGTACACTTCCATTTGTCGCTTATAGCCGTCATGCCAGTCTTGGTCGAGAGCTTCGATGCGAGCGTCTTTACTCGTAGATTTGTAGTCAACAACGTGCAACTCTCCCCTTGAGTTTATCCATATATCGTCAACTGCGCCAGAAACAGTGAAGCCAGTCGGTTCGTGGCTTACCTGGATACCTTTAAAGTTTTCACGCCATTCGTCGATGTCTTTGTGCTGAAACGGGACTGCGTCAATTTTGTACCCCACCATTAATGGGTGTGGCGTTTGTGCCTTGCGGTGGACATCAAATTCTTTTTTAAAAAGTTCGTCGACTGCAGAATTAAGATTGAATGGGAAGCCGGGTGGGCGCGCCGTCCCCAGTTTGTTATCTACATAAAAACAACGCGGGCACTCCACGAAGAGATCAATCTTTGATCTGGAAAGCCGCCAACGAGGGCCGCCATAATTCCATCCTGAGTTTCGGTTAGGTTTGTAGTACTGCGACATCGCGTCAGTATATCACACCGCAATCACTCGTCGTCTAGTTGAGACGAGGACGTATGGTCCTTGTTGACAACGGGTTCAACGTTATGGCGTCCGAAGTATAGCTTCAAGTTTGCCTCGATGAACCATACTGCGGTGAAAATTAAAAGGGTAAGCAAGGTAGTGAACGTGGCGATGTAGTACAGGCCAAATCCAACCGCTGCACCAACTCCCGCTGCTACCCACATTCCCGCCGCCGTCGTAAGACCGCGCATAAGATTTTGGCGGAACATTATTAACCCAGCCCCGATGAACCCTATTCCAGATATTATTGCTGCGGGCACGCGCATGGGGTCAAAATTCACCTTGCCAAAGTACTGGGTGGTGATGAGTACGGACACTACCACAAACAAGCATGCTCCTAGCGATACGAGCGCGAATGTCCGCATCCCGGCACTTTTTCCCGCAATAGAACGCTCCGCTCCAAGCAGTAGTCCCAGGAATGCAGCCAGGGAAAGCTGTAAAAATGTCGTAGCCAGAGTTGGGTCAAATTCAAAAAACATACTCGTTACTGAACAAGAAACGACCTGGTAATGGGATATTCCGCATTGTCGCGCAAAGGAAAGTCATCACGTAAGCTAAATTGCTTGTCGCCATTGTCGCTGTAGAGAACTACCCAATAGCGTAAATTTGCGATCGTACTGCGCAAAAGGGGAACCTCTATGTTTTGATACGTTCCGGCATTTCGTCGTACTGCCCCGAGAGCATTGCCGATCAGCCCGTTGTTTTCTTCGTGGATCACTATCCAACCATCTGAGCTGAGTGTGGCAGATGCAACAGCAACTCGCTCCCCAGCGATCTGGTCGCGGACTTCAATATTCGTTGACTCCGCAGTGCTCTCAATGTTTCCGCTTACGATCGCATCTGGTGCCTTAGATTCTTGCACAATCAAATTTGCAGGAGCTGTTGCTTCTGCAGGCACGTCCAAAGCTGGTCGATCGGTGTATGCATTCCACGACCAAACGATTAAGAAACCCACTGCAAAACCACCTATAAAGCTGAAAATTGTCTTCACCATATTCAGTTAGTATTGTAACGCCTAATCATTACTCTGTCATATTTGAATTTTTTGACAACGAACAAAGCTGTTGCACCTCACTTCTCACAGCGTCATGTTTTTCACGTGGGATACCGTAGCTGCTTAGCTCGCCGGAGTCCGTTGGTACTTGCCTGCAAAGTACCACATTTGCATCAAGCATCTCCTTTTTTTCACTGTCCGAGAGTGTTGTAAGAGCGGTAACTGGATGCACTCCTGCCTCGTCAATCAAAACCTCGAGCCCGCGACCCTTCGGATAGTCCCAGCCTAGCAGATTCATGCCACTGCAGTTGCCGAATCGCGCGGCATTGCGGGTAAAGCGGGTGTTCGTGATGAGCCACCCCTCGTCAACTGATGACCCCTTCCTGGAGAGGTCATCAAACCGGGACTTCACATAAAGCGCAACCTTGAGGTCAGTTTTTATACCTAGACTGTTGTGGAACTTGACCTCTGCTGCGACTCTCTTGCCATCATGGAGAGCCATCACGTCAACCTCGTGTGGGGCGCACAGTCCCTGAGCAGCGACTCCAGTTTCGACATTCGTATAACCGATAGATTGCAGAACATTCCCTATAAATCTCTCAAAAGGAAACCCTGAGGGACCAAGGTCGAGAACTGCCCGCTTCACTGAATATCTCGCCGCGACCGGTTGTATCTCCTCTTGACGAAGCAACTCAAATGCATGTTCATAAATTTCCTGCGTGGACATACCGTCACGAAGTTCTGAGACAGTATGGCTGATAATTTTCTCACGAATCTCCTTGGAGGCACCGACTCGTTCGAGAGACCTATCTAATTTAGACTCGTTGAACGGCTCTTGCTCACCGTTCATTTTCGTAATCAAGGTAGCCATAACATGTGTAATTATACGTGAAAGTACCTGCTTGATACACTAACGAACGTGCATAGATGCCTCTTAGACCACGATTCCCCCTCCTACACAAACGTCATCATCATAGAGAACAAGTGACTGCCCTGGAGCCATCACCACTTTCTCATCTAAGAGGATGCGAGCATTTTTGCTGTCAAAACTCTTGAGCGTGCATGCTATTGGTTTTGCGTGGTAGCGAATTTCACACGAATAATCCGCACTTTCCTTGAGTGGAATGAGCTGATTAAGCTGCCTCAGCTCAAGCATGTCTGTCGCCTCTTTCGTTTCAAGTTGTTCGGTTGAGATAGTGATTGTGTTCTTTGGTATGTCTTTTGCAACGACGTAGTGCACCAGGCCCTGTGCGTCTTTGTCCGTTATAGTAAAGCCTCCTCGCTGACCTAAAGTCACAAGCTCGGCTCCGTCGTGTGACCCTATCACTTTGCCTTGCTCATCTAAAACATGGCCTGGTTTTGTTTCTATGAAATTTTCCAAGAACGAGCGCATGTTCACGTCGCCCATAAAGCACAACCCTTGGCTGTCGGGTTTATGTGCGCTCGGAATCCCGTGCTGCCTAGCGTAACTACGGACCTCCTGCTTCGTCATTTCTCCTATCGGCATAAGCGTATGTCGCAGTTCTTTTTGTGTGAGCTTCCAAAGGAAGTACACTTGGTCTTTACCCCGATCTATACCCCTGAGTAGCTTAGAAATTCCCCCCTCTTCCCGTATACGAGCGTGATGACCCGTAGCTATTTTGTCAGCCCCCTCTGCTAGCGCGTAGTCTAGAAAAGATCCGAACTTTATCGTTGAATTACAGAGCACATCAGGGTTAGGGGTCCGGCCAGCTTTGTACTCCTCGACCATCTCGTCGACCACGCTACGTTTGTACTCTTGGGCAAGGTCAAGGTGTCGAAACGGAATGCCTAGCGAGGCCGCGACACGTTTTGCGGCCTGTTCTTCTTCGTCTTGGTTGCATGCCAAAAAAGCAGGTTGCCAGACACGAATAAACACACCGGTCACTTCGTGACCTTCGTTTTTTAGCATGTGGGCGGCAACTGCACTGTCCACCCCACCTGAAACGGCTACGAAAACCTTTTTCTTCATTGTTGTGCGAGCATAAATTGGCCTCGTCCCCTAGTCAACATAGCGGCGCTTTTTTGCGAGATGTTCTTCATAGGTGACACTGTAGTACGTTGTTCCGCGTCGGTCTGCAAGATAGAAGAGATACTCACTTGGCGTTGGATTCAGTGCGGCATATAAAGACGAACGACCTACTGCCGCTATGGGGCCAGGTGGAAGTCCTTTGTATACGTAAGTATTATAGGGATTATTTTCATCGGTGAGTTCATCAATGGTGATGTCATATGTTCCCTTGGCGTGTGTATATACAAATGTCGCGTCAACCTGCAGAAGCATGTTTCGACTAAGGCGGTTGTGAAGGACCCCAGAGATAAGTTGCCGATCCTCGTCATTCCAAGCTTCTTTTTCGATAATCGATGCTAGGGTAAGTATCTCGTGTAGTGTATACGGCGACTCTTCTATTTGTTGTCGGAATTCCGCGATTTGCCTGTCGAAATTGTCACGCATCACGCGAATAACTTCATCTTCTCGCACATTGGGGAGGAAGTAATAGGTATCCGGATATAAGTAGCCTTCATAATCTATTGCGTTCGCAAAAAATCTCTCTGGATCAAATTTAAACAATCGTTGTGCATATATAACAGTCATGTCGGCAACCGTAGAACCTTCGGGTATTGTGATGCTTATGGGTTCCAGCCCAAAGACTCCTGTAGTTATTCTCCGTGCTATAGAAAACGTACTTACAGGTTTTGCAAATAAGTAGTCTCCCGCCTTCACGCTTCGCTGGCCTCCGCGCAAACGTACGATCATTTCGAGCCACCAAGCACTTCTGACAATCCCCTCTTCTTCAAGCGAAAGAGCAAGGGTAGCAAGGCTATCACCCTCCTCGATGGTTACATATTGTTCGGTGGGGAAATTCGACGGTGGTCGAAACGCCCCAATATACAAGGCGGAGTACAACACCAGAATAAGAGTAATGATTAATAATGTGCGTCGGTTCAAATTGTGAAGCCGGTCTTCCTGCCAATTCTCAACGGAGCCACGAATTCGCTTCTGCCACGCAAAAAATCTCACGTAGGAACGAGACATCAGTTGTTGCAAATTTCTGTATAATCCATCGAGCATGCTTTATGTAGGAAGATTTGCTGGAGGCTCACCCTTGGTTGAGGAAATACGGTCAATTCCAGGAGCCTTCGTTTCTCCCGTTGGGAAGTGATATATAGTCGCCATCTCTTCGGTGGTGAGTACAAAGCGAGGGTGTTCGTACGGGGGATGGAACATGGCACGCCTATGGTAGGCGTCTAGTATGCGGCGCGAGTACAAGCGCTCCAGAATACCACCTATTTCTTGCCACGGATAATCAATAGAGACATGCCACTTCGGAGCGGGACTAAACTTGTTGAGGTGACCAGAGGAAAAAGAGTTCCACAACCCTACAATATGAGTTGGTATGTTATTTCCCTTAAATGCGTCAGGTTTTGTTATGTACACTGCGCGTATACCAGCATCAAAGCCGGGTTTCTCTAGGCTCCGCTCAAGTGCCTTTATTGTGTTTACTTCCGCTGGCTTAAGAAGTGGGTAACCCTCAGAAAGTTCTCCGGTAATTAAATCCTTGGTCTTTGGTTTCGCTTTTTCGTAAATTTTCTCAATTTCCTCTGATGCTTCTTCTTTCCAACTCTTTCTCGGGCTCCAAGGTGTGGTGCGTATTTTTGCACCTTTGTTTTGACGGACAATTATCTGCACCCATAATTGCTCGCCAGGTCCTAAGTCGCTGAGGCGTTCGAACACACCCGAAAGTGGATCAACTATTTGCTCCTCTTTCTTTGCATCTTGGTCAAGCTCAAAGTCTATGTATGTTTTTATGGGGTACGGGTCGGGTTTCGCGAGCTCGTATTCCATTCCCCACACAGTGTTAATGTTAGGGTCATAACGAACACCTGCCGAATAGTCTTCGACCTCCTGAATTTCAAGATCAGGATATTGTGCATAAAATTGCGTTATGACATAGTCTTTGTGCTTACCCCACACCCATACATAGAAGTGGATCTTCCCTTCGATAGAAACAAGCTCGAAGGACAACCATGGACGTACCTTTCCGTCCCACCAACGTGAAATAAAAGTGGTTTCCCCTGGGCCAAAGTTTAGGTTGGTAAAGACTTGTTCCATTGCACGAGGAGTCTTGAATATTTGTCGGGGAACCTTTATCTCCAATAGAACCGGAGTTTGCTCCGCAATAAAACGAGCACGTATGTACTTTTTCCATTGCTCCCACCACATAACGACAAGTATAAAGGGACCCCAAATGGGTGAGAATATAAAAATCCACGTCAAAATGATAACAAGTAATGGTGGGTATATGCTTATTCCCAGAATGAGGATCCCCACGAAGGCAGAAACTGGTATAAGCCAGAGTGGTACGCCCAAGTAGTGTGTCCCCTCGACCTTAAAGAGAGCCATATGCAACGTATCATAACACGCGCTTCGCAAGAGCTTACACGGATTGAGAATGATTTGTGAATTTAAACAAGCTCGAACCGACCGTCCTCGAGTCGTGTAAATGTATCCGAATCCTGTAAGTTTACCGCAATGGTATTGTCTTTAACGTATCGCTCGCGTTTCACTCGGTCGATAATCTCTTTCTTGGTGAGCGGGCCAAGCTCTTTGAGTAGCTCACGTATGACATCTTTCACCACACCCTTTGAGTATCCCCACTCAGCTAGTGCATAGAGACCACGTCCGACAAGCACAAATCGAGGGTCTTTGATGAGTTCATTGTGAGTAGTTGCTACGTGTGCCTTACGGCCGAAAAGCTCTTCGATTTGTTGTGCTACTTCTGAGAAGTGCATCGGAGAACCGTGTCGCTTAAGTGTAAGATATGCGAAATCACGCATACCTTTTACACGCACTGAAGGTGACGTAGTAAGACCCCACTCACCCAGAGGGTTGCGCGCAATTTTTTTGGATAAGGAGAGCCAGCGAAGCAAGGTTTCTGCATTATCTTGTGCAATCTCTGCCTTCGCGAGCTCTTCTTTATAGCGCGCAACGATCTCTTCTTCTGGAAGTACAATGGAGTCGTCGAGGGACCCAAACACACCGGTAAGAGCGTCACGTATACCCTTGGCATACGCCTCGTCGATGTACCAGTGACTTACAAAGTCTCCTCCCTCTTTTACGCGGTAAAATTGTTCCCCAACAGTACAAAGGAACAGCAGCGCGTTTTCATCAGCTTTGGTTTTCGCAATTGACTTAATAAGTTCGTGTTGCGATGTTACGCCCCCAAATTGCTCAAAGACACCCCTCAGCTCGTCAAATACTGGCTTAAGATCCTTGTAGCGTTCGGATTTTTGAATGCTCTTAATAGCGTGGTTTTCAATCTGTCGAACACGTTCGCGGGTGATGCTGTATGATTGACCAACAGACTCAAGTGTCTCGATTGTATTCGAGTCGATAAGTCCGTAGCGACGCGTGAGAACGTCGCGTGCCCGTTCATTTTCAACAACGCTCACAAGTTGAGAAGCGATGTGCTTAGGTTTGAATGTGACTTTCATGGTTGTCATACTGTATCGGGCACGTAAAGCAGTTTTATCACGACAATACTACCCCGTCAAATATACGCCCGGAGTATTGGCCAATAAAGAAACTTTCGTGTGCGAGTATAAAAACATAGAAACAATTATTTGTCAAATAAATTCTATAGCACTAGGTTTATGAGTCTATTTGGCACAAATATTACCTTTTTCGGCTCCCCCTCAAGCCACCTTGAGAGTTTGTCTTCTCCCTGAACAACCTCCAAGACTGTCGCCTCGTCGGAATCGTTGGCTACCACGACGCTGCCGCGCACTTTTCCGTTTACTTGTACCGCGATAGTGACCTCTTCATCCTTTGCGAGAGATTCGTCAAATTTTGGCCACGGGTGTGTGTGGACTGAACCTTCGCCCCCTCCGGCCTCCCAAAGTTCCTCAGCTATATGTGGTGCGAAAGGTGCCAAGATGCGGACGAATGTGGCGTACTGTTCTTTGGTGATTGAGCTCTTTTCTACTTCGTTCACAAACGACATCATTGCGGCTATTGCCGTGTTGAACTTGAGCTCTTCAATGTCGCCTCCAACCTTTCGTATCAATTTGTGGAGACTCCGCTCTGCATCTGGACTCTTTTCGTCCACAGTATTCCCCTGGAGTCGCCACACTCGTTCAAGAAAACGAACAACGCCCACAATCCCATTCTCATTCCAAAGGATTTCGTCTGCTAACGGTGCTGCAAACATCATATACATACGCACAGAGTCTGCACCGAAGCGCTCTACCATGTCGTCGGGGTTCACTATGTTTCCTTTCGATTTGCTCATCTTCACACCTTCGGCATCAAGTACCATTCCCTGGTGGCGCATCTTCAAAAATGGCTCATCAAAGTCCAGAAGACCAATCTTTTGCATTGCTTTGGTGAAGAAGCGCGCGTACATCAGGTGCAAATACGTGTGCTCTGCCCCGCCCACGTAGAGGTCGACTGGAAGCCAGTGCTTGAGCCTGCTCTCGCGGCAGAATTCTTCGTCGTTGTGTGGGTCTGGGTAGCGAAGGTAGTACCAAGAAGAGCAAACAAACGTGTCCATAGTGTCTACTTCCGGAGTCCAGCCTTCACCGAATATCTTCTCAGTACGCTCTTTGAGCTCTTTAGATTGCGCAAGCGGCGCCTCACCTGTCGGCATGAAATCGACATCTTCCGGGAGTAGCCACGGCAGATGCTCATCCGGTACCACGTGGGGGTTCCCCTCAGGGTCGTACACAATCGGAATTGGTGCTCCCCAGTAGCGCTGTCTAGAAATAGACCAGTCACGAAGTTTGTAGGTGGTCTTCATCTCCCCACCTACGGCCTTGGTAATCATTTCTTTCGCCTCGAGATTATCAAGGTCATTAAATTTATCCGAGTTAACGAGGTTGCCATCACTCACGTATGGACTATCTCCTTTCTCAAATACCTCAACTGCGTGGTGGTGTGTTGGTGCAGTTAAAAAGCTTTTCAACTCATCTAAGGTTAGCCACTCAACGCTGTGCCGCGCTTCTTCCTCGTCGGAGATTTGCTCTTGTGCGTCGTCCTGCAGTTCTATGTAGAACATGTGTCCGTGTACAGTCCGATTCTCTTTCTTGGGGACGTGGTAGAACATGCCATCGACGACTCCCATGTCGCGGGTAATCTTTGCGTTCATGAACCCGGTCTCTTCGCGAACTTCTTTCAAAACCGTTTGCTCTGGCGTCTCGTCATCTTCGATTCCGCCAGTCAAAAGTGTTCCCCACTCTACCTCCTTCCACTTAAGTGCTATGTACTTATCTTCGCTCCAGTGTTTTACCAGTGCTATCACTCCGTTGCGAAACACCATCGGCTCCCCCTCTCGGAAGGCGCCTGGCTCAGTTGTTTGAATTAAACGAGGAGCGATTACCTGTCGTATCTCAATACCAAATTGTTTTGCGAAGTCCCAATCGCGCTCATCGTGGGCAGGTACGGCCATAATTGCACCGGTTCCATAGTGTGCGAGTACGTAGTCGGCAATAAAGATCGGGACCTCCTCGTTGTTTGCTGGGTTGATAGCCTTTACCCCCTTAAGCTCGACACCGGTTTTCTCTTTCGTCTCTACGGTGCGCTCAAGGTCGGTTTTCTTTGCAGCTGCAGCTACGTATTTGTCGACATCCGCTTTGTTCTCAATTTTCTCGGAAAGTTTTCCTACGAGTTCATGTTCTGGCGAGAGCACCATGTATGTTGCTCCGAAGAGTGTGTCGGGTCGAGTAGTAAATACTCTTACCTTCGGAACTATTGGTGCATACCAACTGTTGTTAGCGAGCCATGCCCACGCCGATTCATCGGTTGGCTCGTCATCGTTAAATTTGTTGCCAAGCTCAACGATGGCTGCGTCGGTTTCTTCGCTAAGAACAAGGCGCTCGACTGAGCTGTCCTTATGTTTAAAAATAAATACCACTTCGTCGTCGGTGAGGTATTCATTCCAAAAACCGGGCTCCATTTTCTCCACGATTAATTCCTCAAATGCTTTGGCCGATGATTTCGGAAAACGCACACAGAGGAATCCATTTTTCGTGGCCTCAACTATCTCACCACCAACGGCATTGATGTCTTTCTCGGAGATATTTTTCTCGCCCATGATGAAGCTGCGCGCCTCATTCGGATCATCGTTTACAACTCTGGGAACCACGAACTCAATTTCTGCTCCCTCGCTTTTACCGATCCAGTTTATTTGATTCTTGCGTGTGTGTTCTGGCCAATCAATCTTTTCGTGCCCGTCGATAAGGTCTTGCGCAAAGTCAGTGATTTTGAAAAACCAACTCGGTATTGGTTTTTGCATTACGTCTTTCTTACATCGCTCGCATGCGCCGCCTTCGACCTGCTCGTTTGCGAGTACTGTTTTGCAGGAATCACACCAGTTTACGGTATCGGTCTTTTTGTATACGAGATCGTTCTTGAAAAATTGAATGAAGAGCCATTGTGTCCACTTGTAGTAGTTGGGCTCTGACGTCGTGACCATTTCGTCGTAATCGTAGTCGATACCGAGCGATTTGAGCTGTCGCGTAAAGTTTTCAGAGTTTGTTTTGGTTGTCTCTTTTGGATGTACGCCCGTTTTTACCGCGTAGTTTTCTGCGGGAAGACCAAACGAGTCGAACCCCGTTGGATGCAATACGTTAAAGCCGGTCGCCTTCTTATATCGGGAGAAAATATCGTTGGCCGTATAGGCTTCGGTGTGCCCCATGTGAAGTCCGTCACCAGACGGGTACGGATACATGTCGAGGAGATAGAATTTTGGTTTCGCGGTGTCGTCTTTGTCTATTTTGTTGGCACCGGTCTCGTCCCAGGTCTTTTGCCACTTCTTTTCGACTTTCTGGTGGTCGTATTTCTGCATCTGGCAATAGTAGCACTGGTTCTGAGGAACATACAAGAAAGAAGTGTTGCTTGAGTACGGGTATGATGTTACAAAGTACGCATGCAATTTGCACAGCACAACACAGATTTGCTGATGCTAGGGGCGACCAAGGTCGGTTGTGTTTTGCGTACCTAGAACATAGATACATAAAACAGAGTCGACCTTCCCGGTCGGCTCGTTTTGCTCTTTTTAACCCAGCGGGAGAGGATCCATGGGCAAGAAAAGAAAGCCCAAGTGCAACGGCAATCAACATGCGGCGTATCTTCGAGCTGCGGCGAAGCGACGAGCATTTCGGGCTCAAGAAGCCAAGAAGGCGCGTAAGAAAAGACAGGGAAAATGAGATAGTTCTTCATGCCTGAACCACCGTTTTTTCAGAATCGGTGATTCGGAGCCTGCAACGATGCAATGAAAGGGGTCGCGAAGATAATTCTTCGCGGCCCTGATCTTTTGGCTTTTAGAAGTTGAGAGCCCGAATAGGCACGGGTTCCTTGAATGGAACGATGCGTTCTGGATCGACCTCTCGCTCAAAGCACGTTCGTCCTTCGCCGTGAGGCCAGTCTTGCGTGGTCTGCTGCAAGTCGCGCACACGCCAATCGCTTAGGTCTGCCTTGTCGATGTCGAATGCTGGTAGCGGCAAGCTGAATGTTGCACAAAGCTCAAAAGCAAGGTTGCCAGTCTTTGTGTACTCATAGTCGTCTCCTGTCTCTGGGTCGACTTGAATTTGAGCACCCACGAGTGGGTTTTTAAGTTCGTCGAGAGACTCAGGAAGTCGTTCGGTCGTTTGATAGTAGTTAGTTACTTGGTATTGGATGCCTTGCAGGTCATTAATACGTTGTTGATCGTAGCGAAGTAGGCGCTGCGTATAAGGAGAGCCCATAATGAAGAATCCGGCCATGATTGATACAAGAACAACCAACGACACAGCAGCCGCTATTGTTTTTGAAAGACTTTCCCTATTTTCCCACTTGCCCTTGATGTCTGAGATGTAGTAATAGAACACTCCCGCCGCGACAACAAGTACCGTTATAACCTTAAGTAGGAATGCAGCGGTAATCTCCTCGCCGCTGAGAAATGTGTTAATAAGCACAATTAGGTCAGCAAGTATTGCAATTCCGGCGACAAACACCGCTAGGAATACAAGCCAACGACGAACCCATAGTTCCTTCTTAAGCGGGTCTTTCCGGATATCCTGATTGAGCATGCGCGTAAGCGCAATGTATACAGGGAAGATTACGATAAGGCTCGCAATGGCAAATTGAATACCTCCCGAGTATGGGTCGTAGCCAATTATGGCTGTGTCACCCACTAAACGCTCAATGTACTCGAATGTCAGTGCAATAAAGCTTCCCACTGAAAAGTAGAGTGCAACCATAGCTCCGAGCCACATAAAGAAGTCTTTTGGTGTTACTTTGAGTTTTTCAGACATAAAATACTATTGTGAGAGCTAATGCTCAAATTGTACACTTTTTTCTCCGAAGCGCGACTCAATCTCCACCTGCTCCGTACGGCGAGTAACCGGCGAAGATCGGTGGTGCTCCAATAGCACGCGCAGCTATATCCATGTTCTCACGGGCTTCATCGCTCCAATAGAAATTAGTGTTTAGCACCGCACGTACCTCCGTGTGCGAAAATCCGCATTCGTTCAGAAATGCAAGAAGCGGCTGATGCCACCCCTTCTTCTTGTCACGTTGCACTTCCAAAATGTAGTCGCGCAGATGTGTCACAAGCATGGTCTCGCCTTTTCTCGAACCAGAGAGGAGTTCAAAGCCAGCGAAGTCTCTTCTCAAAAGCGAAAGCAAACTTGCAAGAACGTCACCAGCGCCCATTTTTCTGATTCCCTCAATGTTTCCCTCGTGTGCCAGTTGAAGGAGCTCAAATTTGGAGTCTTCTTCTCTTGATTCCAGTTGAGCATCGGTCTTCTGGTATGAAAATCCTTCTTTTTCTCTCATATAAGCTATCCGTGTCGAAACTCCATTGTATCACCGTCCTCAATAATATACTCTTTTCCCTCTGTACGAACCAAGCCTCGTTCTCTTGCTGCAGACCACGAACCTGCAGCAACAAGTGATTTCCAATGAATGGTTTCCGCGCGAATAAATTTGGTTTGAAAGTCAGTATGAATAACACCCGCCGCTTGCGGGGCCGTACTCCCGGCCTTAATGGTCCACGCTCGAGTTTCTTTCGGGCCGGTTGTAAAAAATGATATGAGGTTGAGCAGTGCGTATCCGGTACGAATAAGCTCGTCCACCCCGCTCTCAATTACGCCAAACTCACGGCGAAACTCCGCCGTGTCGTCGTCGGCGACATCTTTTAGTTCGTTTTCAACCCCGGCATCTACTTCTACCCAAAATGCACCAGAGTCTTCAAGAAAGCGCTTTAGCAGCTCTCCCCGCTCATCAGATTGCTCATGCACATTCAGCCCCGCACTTTTCTTGTTAAGTACGTACATGAATGGCTTCATCGTAATTAGGTGCAGTCCCTTAACCTGTTCGAGTTCCTTTTCGTCTAAGTTAGTGGCGCGAGCGAGTTTCCCAGACTCTAGAGTTGTCAAAAGTTTCTCCAAAGCTCCTCTCAAGACCGTGGCTTCCTTACTCCCGGATCGTATGTCTCGGTCAATAGTTCCGAGTCGCTTTGTCACTGTCTGAGTGTCCGCAAGGACGAGCTCAATGTTGATTATATCGATATCGTGGGTTGGATTAACCGCTCCGTGTACATGCACCACGTCTTCGTCATCAAAAACTCGCACCACTTGCGCGATGGCATTTACCTCACGAATGTTTGCAAGGAACTGATTTCCCAGCCCTTCCCCCTCCGAGGCGCCTTTCACAAGGCCTGCTATGTCTACAAACTCAACTGCGGCGGGGATTGCTTTTTCAGACTGTGACATTTCAGCAAGGCGCTTTAATCGCGTATCGGGAACAGCCACAACGCCGACAGATGGGTCGATTGTGCAAAATGGGAAATTCTCCGCCTGTACAGATTTTTTAGTAAGTGCATTAAAAAGTGTCGATTTGCCGACATTCGGTAGACCGACTATTCCAATAGATAAACTCATGACGTCTGAGTATAGGGGTATTTTACAAAATTAAAAGCCGCAGATGAGGCAAAAAAGAAAGGCAGGAAATGTCCACACGTGAAAAATGCCAGTACAAGTACTGACATCTTTCAGTGGTGCTCATTTCCCGAGGGAAATGGACACCATGGAATCCGGTTCCGAAGAACTGGATTCCATGGTGGCCACTTCTGATCCGAAGACCTGAAATAGTCACCAGTACGGCAATTAGCAAGCTAACTACCGTTTCAGTAAGATAGCAAACCGCAAAAAAATGTCAACAACTAATTTATGCTATGCAATCAAATGCGCAATATGTCAAATCTGCTTGCCCAACTGCTCAAGTTCCTTACGGTATTTTTTGCTTACTTCCATCATGGCCGTCATCTGGTCTTTGCCGCCCTTAACGAGCTCCTGGGATTCTTTGGCTATCTTCATGAAAAGCTCCGGGTTTTTTTCCACCATGGCCCCAATCATTTCGGCCTGGTCCTTGGGGAGGTTTTTGAGCTGCGCCTTCATCAATTTTTTTACAAGGAAGTTTTTAAACATAATGTATGTATCTATTATCGGCTGCTTAGCTTGGCATTGTATCGTAAATGAAGATTGAATCAACTAGTATTGACAGAAATATAATTTGGTGTTACAAATGCTCCACATTTAATAATGCATGACTATGAGAAGTTTCTTTACGGCCGCAGGTATAAAGCTGCGAGCGTTCATATTTAGGTATTCGAACAAGCGTACTATTGCTGCTCTATTGGTAGTGATAGCTTTTTTGGCTTTTGGTGTTCTCAAGGCACTACTGTCAACAGAATCAGAGGAGGATTTGGGAATTGCACCGCGACAAGTACAAGTTGCTCCGGCAGGGGCTCTGTCAGAGCTGGATTCAGTTTTTGAGTCTACCGGAGAAGTAAAGTCTCGTACACAAGGAGATCTACGTGTTCAAAGTGCCGGAATTGTGACGAACGTAAATTATCGTGTCGGACAGAAAGTCGAAGCCGGGACGATAATTGGGTCAGTAGAAAACGCTTCTCAACGGGCAGCAGTCGCTCAGGCCCAGGCTGGAGTAGCACAAGCCTTAGCTACTCGCAACAAGGTTGTTGGAGGAACTCGAGAAGAACAATTGGCGGTGCTCGCCACGAATACTCAAAGCGCTGAAAGATCTCTCATCGAGGCGTTAATCGCAACCAGGAATGCACTTCTTAGCATATATACAACAACTAACCGAGCCTTCACTGGTGGAGTAGATGTACTTTTTGACGATGCTGATGGAGCAAACCCGCAACTTTTATTTACCTCAACAAAAAACACCCAGCTACTGACTGCTGAGCATGAACGCCTTCTTTTGCAAAATATAATTGAACGCCATGTCGTGGCCTCGACACAGGTAAGCTATTACGACTCCACAAAGCTTCGCGAAGAAATGAATACAGTGGAAGAAGAGCTTCGTAAATTGAAGTCAATGCTCGACAGTCTTGTGGTAGCACTTGACGGCGCAGTCGCCGGAGGCCCAATAACAAATACATCCATTTCAACGTATAAGGCGATAGCAACTGAGGCGCAAGCCAGTGTACTTTCAGCTCTCACTACTCTTTCATCAACACGTGGTGTTCTCAACAACACCGAAGCTGCGCTTGTCGTGGCACAGAAAAATGAAGCTCAGGGGGTAAGGGGAGCCCAACAAGAAGACATAGATGCGGCGGAGGCGCAACTCTCCTCAGCAAAGGCGACTCTCGCACAGGCAGTGGCACAGTTAGAGAAGACTCGGGTTCGGGCACCTGTCACGGGTGTCGTCACCATTCTAAACATTGAGCCGGGCGATTTTGTGACCTCCTTCCAAGATGTAGGGTTGGTAGCAAACAATGAATCTCTCGAGATACAAACGTACGTGTCTTCATCAGTTGTTGATCGCATTCGACTCGGAGGTTCGGTAACCGTGGGGGGAGCCTACCCAGGAATTGTGACCAGTATTGCTCCTGGTGTAGACCCAGTGAAGCGACAGATTGAGGTTCGTGTGGCCCTTATCGAAGAAGGGACCCCAATGCTAAACGGTACAAGAACCACTGTTGTATTTCTTGACTCGGGCGATGATAGGGCCATGGGTACGCTTCGTATTCCAATCTCGGCTTTAAAACTAGTAGGAGATTCGGCGTTTGTGTTTACCGTTGGACAAAACAGTACACTGGAGGCCCGCAGAGTGCAGCTTGGAAAAGTTATTCAATCAGCAGTCGAAATTCTTGCGGGTATTGATCGCACAACCACAATCGTACTCGACTCTCGAGGACTCAACGACGGTGACAAAGTAGTCATCGCTAATTAGTCGTTTGCGCATGTACAATTTTTGGAGCTTCTTTACGATTCGCAGTAGGTTTGGGGTCATACTCATTCTGGCAATTCTCTTTCTCGGTACGATGTCAATTGTTGACATCCCAAAGGAGTCTGCCCCTGAGGTAGATGTTCCTATCGCGGTGGTCACAACTCTGCTGCCTGGGGCATCACCCGAGGATGTAGAAAAGCTTGCTACAAACGTTTTGGAGGAGCCGCTAAAAAACAGCCTCGACAACGTGCGTAACATTACCTCCAGTTCGAGCGAAGGACTTTCAGTGATTACAGTCGAATTTGAAGCAAGTGCCGATATACCTAAATCAATGCGGAGTGTTCGTGATGAGGTAGATGCTGCCAAAGGCGATCTACCTTCCGAAGCTATTGACCCTCGCGTTGTCGAGATTGACTTCGCATCTGATCCGGTGGTTACAGCGACTCTCTCTGCGGACATACCGAAGGAACTGCTGTATCAGATAGGAGAAGATGCCGCTGATGAACTTGAAGATATTCGCGGAGTCTCCTCGGTTTCAATCGGAGGTGTTGAGAAACGTGAGGTCAGTGTCATCATCGATCGAAGCGCCCTACCGCAGCACGGTCTTACCGTAAACGATGTAACGCGGGCGATAACCGGCGCGAACATCGCGTTGCCTGTTGGGAGTATACAAATTGGAGATGTAGAGTTTCCAGTCCGTTTGGCAGGAGATATCGCGACTTCGGAGGAAATAGCTGACATACCTATAATTGGAATCAGCGGGGTTCCCGTATACGTACGCGACATCGCTACTGTTGTTGATGGGCGTGGAGAGTCAGCCACACTTAGTCGAACAAGCGTCGACAACAAGCCCTCAATAAATTCCGTGTCGTTTGAAGTATTTAAGAGTTCAGGAGCGAAGATAACACAAGTAAGTTCCCGTGTGCGTGACCGCCTGGATGAGATGACAGCAACGGGGGGGATGCTAGAGGGTATGCAAGTGTACGTCATGTTCGATAGTGGCGAACAACTAAATGACGACCTCACCACCCTCACTCGTAGCGGGATACAGACAATCGCGTTGGTGACAATAGTACTGATGTTTGCTGTTGGGTGGCGAGAGGCGCTTATCGCGGCTGTATCCATTCCACTTTCTTTTTTGACTGCTTTTGTCGGACTCAACTATTCGGGAAATACACTAAACTTTGTGAGCCTCTTCGCGCTCATACTCTCAATTGGAGTAATCGTTGACTCGACCATTGTTATCGTCGAGGGCATTAATCGCCGCTTGCGTATCCTTGAGTCACATGAAGGTGAGTCGCGCGATGAACGTGAAGAGGTCAAGTCACACGCAGCTCTTGATACTGTTAAAGAGTTTTATGTGCCGCTTACCGCTGGGACACTAACGACCGTTGCAGTATTCGCACCACTGTTTATGGTTTCAGGAATTACTGGAGAATTCATAAAAAGTATCCCGTTCACGATTATTTTTGTACTACTCTCCTCACTTCTCGTCGCACTTGGTTTTGTACCTCTATTTGCAACCAAATTGCTTCGACGTGGCACTACCACATTGAACAACTTTGCGCGCAAGCGGGACAAATTTGTAAGACGTGCCGAAAAGAAATATCGTGAATATTTAGTAGAGTTTCTTGCAAACCGAGAGTCAGCGAACACTCTTTTGATAACGCTGCTTGTTCTTTTTGTGATGTCCTTGTCGCTACCGATTATGGGCGCAGTGGGAGTGATCTTTTTTGAAGATTCAAATTCCGACTGGATGTTTGTAGAGATTGAACTCCCGACTGGGACAATTCTCGAACGAACAGACCTTGAGGCATACAAAGCTGAGGAGATATTGTATACAATCCCCGAAGCTACTTCGTTTGCCACAACTGTTGGACGCACCAGTGCCTTTGCGGACCCGTTTGCCGGAGCTTCTGGAAGCGCGCGCTTTGCAAACATATTTATTACGCTTGACGAAAATCGTAAACGAGAGACTACTGAAATAGTAGATGACATCCGTGAAAAAATGAAAGTCATCCAGTCAGCTACTATTCGTGTCGATCAGCTCAGCGACGGGCCTCCATCCTTGGCACCCGTGACAATAACTCTTGCAGGCGAGAGTCTTGCCGATCTCGATCAGTCTTCCCTTTTGGTAGAGGACATTCTTGAGGAAATACCAGGTACAACTGATATAACCTCCAGTGTAAAGAACAATACCAATGAGATTGTACTCAACATTAACCGCGCAGAAGTTGTTGCTCAAGGTGTAAGCATTGCAGCTATTGCGAGCAACCTCCGTGCTGCACTCTACGGGGAAGAAGCTACTGAGATCAAGCAGCTTGGAGATGACATAGACATTGTTACCCGTCTTTCTCTCGACGGAGAGAATGGTGCAGACATTTTTGCGACAAATGCAACCACAATCGATGCACTCTCACAGATAGAAGTTGCCGCTCCCGGAGGTGACACACTGCCCCTGTCATCCTTTGTGACAGCTGAGGTTAAACCAAGTCGTGCAACCATAAGTCACAAAGACGGCTCTCGTATAGCTACAGTCTCCAGTCGTCTTACGCAAGAGGGTAACGCTCTTGAAGTATCTCGCGAATTTGAAAAGCGCATTGAAGCCGCGCCTATGCCAGAGGGTGTTGCGGTTTCAATCGGCGGAGAAAGTGAGGATATCGACCAGTCATTTCGCGATATGTTTACCGCCCTTGTTATCGGAGTAGTGAGTATGTTCGCGATTCTTGTGCTTCAGTTTAACTCATTCCGCTATGCACTCTATGTGCTCGCGATTGTCCCACTTTCTCTTATTGGAGTATTTTCCGGCTTGATGATTACCGGAAGTCCACTCTCGTTTCCATCAATCATGGGTTTCATTGCACTTTCAGGTATTGTGGTGAACAATTCCATTATCCTTGTTGACACCATAAATAACGAGCGTCGTCGTTACGGAGCCTCCAAAACAATTAATGAAATCGTTGCAGATGCCAGTGCCTCGCGCCTGCGCCCAGTCATTCTCACCGCGCTTACGACGGTAATCGGTATGGTCCCGCTTCTCTTTGCGGCTGCTTTGTGGGTGCCACTCGCCTACGCCATAATGTTTGGACTTGCGTTTGCAACGATTATTACCCTCTTACTTGTACCAAGCATTTATGCTCGTTGGCCAGGAACACTTCATTAGTATTGTTTAACCCAAAACTTTAAGGGGCCAAACTGCTTATAGGTACCTACTTTAGTTCGATTTATCTCGAGTGCGAGGCCGCCGACGCCAAGTTTCTTTCCTACCTCGTGAGCGAGCGTGCGCATATAGGTACCAGCGCTTGCGGTGCAGGTTATGTCGAGCACCTGCAATGGCTGCACATCAGTTTTGTGCCAAGCATTCCATGAATCGATCACTTCATGTCTGCGGAAGTCACGGCCAAGGCGCTTCGACTCATCGGTTACAATTGCGAGTGAATGAATTTTCTCTAGTGTTCGTTGTTTGAGCTTCTCTGGGGAAATGGTGCGCACGCCGTTAAGTTCAAGTTTGTATACTTCCCCTGTCGACTCCGGTACTTCAATCTCATCAAGTCGATCCTCCAGGAACCATTGAAAGAGAGGCTTGCCTCTAACAGGCTTCGAAGATATGACCGGGTACGGCCACTTGTAGGGGCCGACGAACTCCTCAAGCGGGACCTTCAGGTAGTCTTCTGGGAACGTACGGGTGTCTTTCTTGTATGTGAGTCTACCCAGTACATCGTGAGAATCGCTTGCTAGTCCGAGCACGATAGAGACCTCATACTCCTTATCTAGATTCCAGTATTTGTTGACGTCTTTGCATTCAGTTCCGGTAAGCACCAAAAGTTTTCCCTCTGCCATTGGGTCCAGTCGGCCAGCATAGGCCATCGGTATATGCTCGGGAAGTTCTTCTTCCTTTCGCGAGCGCTCTAAGGCTTGCAGAGGGGTTTCCCCTACTTCTTTTTTGAGTACGTAGACTCTGTCCGTATTCATTTGTTTGCTAGTTCGCGCGCAAGTTCAACCACTGTCTCCATGTTGTCGTTGCGGGCAAGTTTATTCTTTTTAACGTAGTCGCACTTAGTGCATTTGTGCATCAAAATATAGTCGTTTCCACTCTGTACAACCTCAATAGGCTTCATTAATCCACCGCACGTTGCGGCTCTGTCCCCTGGGTTCACATCCACATGCTTACTCCAGAGACACTCCGGACAATGATTGGTATACCCGTCTCCTTCCACGTGAGCGTCACAATGCTCACAATCAAAGTCCTCAACTCTACGCTGGAATTCTTTGGCCATAATCTAGTGAAATGAGCGCCGTGAAGTTCGCCTAGCGAATTCATGGCCGAATGAACGACGATTATATGAGAGCAATTTTAATTGCTGCTCTTATCACTAGAGCATAGCACCACAGCCTTGTTATCGGCAACTTCCAAAACCCCACCGTTAATGGGGAATTCTTTTTTCTCGCCGAGGGTTGTGGTCACTCGTAGTGTGCACGGGTCAAGTGGAGTTATGAATGGCTCGTGATTTGCGAGCACTGACATCTCCCCGCCAACTCCACGACAGTGTAGTTCGAACGCCTCACCATCAAAAATTGGCTCGGCAACTGTTACTATTCTCAATGTGAAAGGTTTTCGTGCCATGATTCCGATTTTTAAAAAATGATAGAACGTATTGCAGTTCGAGGCGCGTGCGCATTTTGGACGAGGTGTATGTGGGATACAGCGAGGAACAAAATGCGAAACGCAACAAAGAAATGCGGTACGTTAACCATTTTTTCCTGCTGCTATTACTTCATCAATCGAGCCCTTCATGTAGAAGTCTTGCTCGTCACGATCGTCGTGCTTACCGTCAAGAATCTCGCCAAAGCCACGAACTGTTTCTTCAAGTGTTACGTATGCTCCTGGCTTTCCGGTGAAGACTTCTCCGACAAAGAATGGTTGCGAGAGGAATCGCTGGATCTTTCGTGCGCGGTAGACAAGCGTTTTGTCCTCTTCTGAGAGTTCCTCGATACCGAGAATGGCAATAATATCTTGCAAGTCTTTGTATCGCTGAAGTACGCGCTTAGTTTCGTTTGCGACGCGGTAGTGCTCTTCTCCAACAACTTCTGGAGCAAGCGCGGTTGATCCAGACTCAAGTGGGTCAATAGCCGGATAAATGGCTAACTGCGCAAGCGCGCGGCTAAGCACCACAGTTGAGTCGAGGTGAGCGAATGTTGTAGCTGGCGCCGGGTCGGTAAGGTCGTCGGCAGGTACGTACACAGCCTGTACTGAAGTAATGGAACCATTTTTGGTCGAAGTAATACGCTCTTGAAGCACGCCCATTTCTTCGGCGAGGGTTGGTTGGTACCCCACAGCTGAGGAAACGCGGCCTAATAGTGACGACACCTCAGAGCCTGCCTGCACAAAGCGGAACACGTTGTCCATAAAGAAGAGCACGTCCTTACCGCCTTCGTCGCGGAATGCTTCTGCCATCGTAAGACCCGAGAGTGCAACGCGAGCGCGAGCTCCAGGGACCTCGTTCATTTGTCCGAATACAAGCGCAGTCTTGTCGAGCACGCCTGACTCTTTCATTTCGTGGTAAAGGTCGTTACCTTCACGCACACGCTCACCCACTCCGGCAAACACCGAGTAGCCACCGTGCTCCGAGGCAACGTTACGAATGAGTTCTTGAATGAGAACTGTCTTGCCCACACCGGCGCCTCCGAAAAGACCAACCTTCCCACCCTTAATAAACGGCGTCATCAGGTCGATTGCCTTGATGCCAGTTTCAAATACTTCGGCCTTGGTTTGTTGCTCGTCAAACGGAGGTGGTGTTTGGTGGATCGCGCGGCGCTCACCCTGCGCTTCGTCTTTACCGTCGATTGCGTCACCGCGCACCGAGAACATGCGCCCGAGCGACGCCTCTCCCACAGGAACGGAGATAGGCTCGCCCGTGTCGGCCACTTCCATGCCGCGGCTAAGCTCCGCGGTGTCCGACATTGCAATACAGCGCACGCGGTCAAGTCCGAGGTGCTGCGCAACCTCGAGGGTAACTCGATCATCTCCTCGCTTTACTTCAAGAGCATTGAGGATGGGCGGAATGTTTTCCGCAAAGTGGACGTCTACGACTGGCCCGATGATTTCTTTTACTGTTCCTGTGTTCATATTAATTTGCTTATTATTGTTATCTCTTTATGCACCTCTCGAATGTGATCTCTTTATAATCTTTCTCGTTAATACCTTTCATCTCATAAATTTGCATAGTTGAGCAAACAAATTTGTCTGAAAGATCTAAACCAAGTTTCTGGGCAGCCGCATCAACATTTTCATCGCTAGAACTTTCGATCTCAAGATATGTTTCTAACATTGGCCAAGTATCAAAATCAAATTCCACGCCGTCTAACTGCCATCGGACTCGTTTGTTTTCCTCATAGAACTTCAGTGCTAAGCCTATAGACT
Source organism: Patescibacteria group bacterium UBA2105 (assembly GCA_002331495.1). GTDB lineage: Bacteria > Patescibacteriota > Minisyncoccia > Phycocordibacterales > UBA2100 > UBA2100. The sequence continues at coordinate 76,377 of DCYR01000007.1, forward strand.
CGAGGAGGCGGGCCGTGGTTTCGAAATCGGAAACTTCAACTTCGTGCTCGATCATGCCTTCGTCCTTTCCGTGCGCTTCACCCCGGATGCGTTTTTTGAATGTAAGCGTCACTTTCTCTCCCTCATCACGAAGGCGTACCCACGCACCATCGCTATCAAGACGTAGGTCAGGATAATCAAACACCTTTCGTCGATACAAGTACTCGCCGACCCTCTCGGCGCCAAGCTCCTTGAGCTTCCCCTCAAGTTCTGCTACATCAACATCCAACCAAATACCTTCAAACTCCTGCATACAACTACTTCATGGCTTCGATGCCGCTGGTAATTTCACTAACCTCTCGGGTAATAACTGCCTGGCGAGCTTTGTTGAACTTCAACATAAGCTCGTGACTGAGCTCACCCGCTTTGTCAGTTGCGTTTTTCATGGCCACCATTCGTGCAGAGTGCTCAGACGCTTTTGATTCCAAGAGTGAGTGGTAGACAACAATATTTACAAGGGCAGGGATAATTGATTCAAGAACAACCTCGGGTGATGGCTCAATTGTGTAGGCTGTGGCGGTTCGCCCATTATGTTCGGTGTCTGAATACTTTCCTGTCTCAGGCACAATAGCCTCCACAACTTCGTCCAATGCTCCTCGTGAGAGCGGCAAGATGCGACGAAGTACTGCTTCTTGCTCAAATGTTGATCTAAAGTTGGTGTATGCGACGTACCAGGCGCGCGTATCTCCATCTTCGTGCATTTTCACAACCATATCGGTGATCTCCCGCATGTCTTCCTCGCCCACGGAGTCACTTTTATTTTCTTGATATGAGAGAACTTCCAAGTCGCGACTACGAATGAATTCATGTCCGCGCCGGCCGATACACATGAATACTTTATCCCCATCTTTGTACTTGGGGTCACCCAAGAAAGCATCAACCTTCCTGAGAACCGCGCTGTTGAGCGAACCTGCAAGGCCTTTGTCGCTCGTCACGACAATGATTCCGTACTTTCCTTGCGTGCGCGGTTGCATCATAAAATGGTTTTGTGTGTCCACACTCCCACTTAGGTTGCTCAAGATACGTAATGCGCCGGCAGCGTAGGCGCGGCCACCTAAGGCGCGCTCTTGAGCTTTACGCATTTTCACAGCAGAAACAGCCTCCATTGCTCGCGTTACTTTACGCGTTTTGTTGATAGATTCTCTCTTCGATTTTAGCTGCTTCAATCCGGCCATACTTTCTACTCTTCGTCTGTACTAAATAGATCCGTGTGCGTTTTCTTGAAGTCTTCCATTGCCGAGTCGATCTTCTCCGTTGTGGCGTCTTCAAGCTTTCCTGTGCTGTGAATCTCTTTAAGAACATCGCTGTGTTGACCGTCGATGTACTCAAGCCACTTGCCCTCTGCTGTCGTCACATCTTCAACCTTTATGCCAGCGAAGAGGCCGTTGATACCTGCGTAAATTGAGACGACTTGCTTCTCAAACGGCAAAGGTTCACCGTTGCGTTGCTTCAAGAGCTCGGCCATGCGGCGGCCAGAGTCAATTCGCTTTTTGGTAGCCTCGTCGAGGTCTTGTGCGAACTGCATGAATGCCTCGAGCTCGCGGAACTGCGCAAGCTCAATTCGAATTGAGCCACCTACTGCTTTCATAGCTTTTGTCTGCGCACTTGAGCCCACACGTGAGACCGAGTTACCAACATCGATCGCTGGACGTGTTCCTTTGTTGAAGAGTCCTGCGTCGAGGAAGATTTGCCCATCGGTAATCGAGATAACGTTCGTCGGGATGTATGACGATACGTCACCTTCTTGGGTTTCAATAATTGGTAGCGCGGTAAGCGAGCCCCCGCCTTTCTCATCTGAGAGCTTTGCTGCGCGTTCAAGGAGACGTGAGTGTAGATAGAAAATGTCTCCAGGGTACGCCTCACGCCCTGGCGGCCTTCGGAGCAAGAGTGAGAGCTGGCGGTACGCAACAGCTTGTTTTGAGAGGTCATCGTAGATCACCAGTGCATCACGACCCCTATCCATGAAGTACTCACCAATGGTGGCTCCAGAAAAAGGCGCAAGGAATTGCAGCGCAGCAGGCGCTGCGGCTGAAGCTGAGACGACCACAGTGTAGTCCATCGCTCCTGCTTCTTCGAGTTGGGCAACGATACGAGCAGTTTTAGATTCCTTTTGCCCAACAGCGACGTAGATACAGATCGGTCGCGTATCTTCAGGTTCGTTTTTTTGGTTGAGGATGGCGTCGATTGCCACGGTGGTCTTACCGGTAAATCGGTCACCGATAATGAGCTCGCGCTGTCCGCGGCCGATTGGCACCATGGCGTCAATCGCCTTAATACCGGTGTGGATTGGAGTATCTACCGACTTTCGATCGATTACTCCGTACGCATCACGCTCAATTGGCGCGTAGGAATCAGATTCAATTGGCCCCTTGCCATCGAGTGGCTCAGCCAGGGTATTCACAACGCGGCCGAGGAGTGACTCTCCAACTGGAATTGAAAGGACACGCCCGGTGGACTTCACCAACATCCCCTCCTGGACACGCTCTACATCACCAAGAACCACGGCCTTCACCGCGTCTTCTTCAAGGTTGAGCACCAATCCATACAGCGCCTCCTTTGAAGACATTGCTTCCTCAAGGCTCTTGTCTCCTGAATCGTCAAAGAGCACCATTTCGCTCATGACTGCGTTCTCAAGCCCCTCGATCTCGGCGACTCCATCTCCGACGCGCACCACGCGCCCCACTTTTTCTAGGTCGGTTGTCGGTTCGAACTTCTCTATCTCTTTCTGTATTTTCTCAATTATTAACGTGTCCATATGTTTTTTGCTTTTAAAGTGTTGTAACGCGTCGGTAGAGTTGTAGCAACGCGGTTTTGTAACTGGCGTCGACGAGTGTGTCGCCGTCGGTGTAACGCCACCCCCCTACGAGCCGTTCATCTGTCTGGATTTCGACTTCAGGTACTGACCGCAAGTGGTTTCCCAACTCCTTCAGGGCCTTTTGAGAGTCGCTCTCCTTGGTGACAGTAAGCGTTGGTTTTTGCGCATACTCTCGTGCTTGTAGCCGCTCGAGTTCTCGCAAAATAGCAGGGAGAGCACGCATCTTGCCCTCTCTCTTGAGTACGGCCACTAGCTCATCAACATGGGCCTCAGCTTCGCTGCTGTTGGCTGCGTTCTCAAGTGATCGCGATAGTGCGTGTGCATACTCAACGGGCATACCTGGTTAGAACAACTTCGAACCTAACCTGTGCGGGTTAGTGAAGTGGTTTAGTGATGTTAATAATTTCGTCATACTTTTTGATATGGTGTCGGTAATATACCCTATCGCATTCGAAGTTGTACTACCGGGCATACTACGATTGCTTTTCTTTTAGGATTCTCTCAGCTGCAAGAACTGCGGCTTTGCCGATTTCTGCTTTGCTCTCGCGAAGCGCTTGCTCCTTCGCTTCTTGTGCGCGTTGCTCTGCACTTACAAGAATTGAATCAGCTCGAGTATTTGCATCGTTCACAATTTGTGACGCCTGCTCTTGAGCGCGCTCTTTTGACGAGGCAAGAAGCTCCTCCGCTGATTTAGTGGCCTCTTTGAGGACCGTGTCACGTTCGCCTTCAATCTCTCGGAGGCGCTCCTGAGACTTCTCAGCACTTTTAACACCCTCTTCGATCTTTTCTCGACGGGTGTCGAGCATCTTTAAGACGGGCCGGTACAAGAAGTACCACAATGCTAAGAGGAGTACGCCGAAGTTAACTGCCTGTACAATAAGCAGTTTCCAGTTGAGTCCGAATACTTTTACAATTTCTTCCATGGTTAGTTGTGCGTGAGCTCAAGAATTCAAAAATTTTGGATGGAGCGCGAGGAGGTCGAGAGAGAATGTTCGAGGTGTATTTGCTATATAGTGAGGTCATTCTCGTGAAGACCAACAAAGCGCTGCGCCAAAATTAGTGAATTATACGAACTTAACGATAAATGCGACTACAAGTGCGAAGATGGCAAGCGCTTCAGTGAAGGCAATACCAATAAACATGTTCGCGATAACTTTGCCTGAAGCCTCTGGATTTCTCCCGATGGCTTCCAAGGCTTTACCCACGATGATACCGATACCGACACCCGGTCCAATTACACCAAGTCCGATAGCAAGTGCCATACCGAGGGCTTTTGCTGCTTCTACTTCCATATTGATTATGAAATTTACTAATAATTACTCTGCTCGCATTCACAGAGTCACGCTAAACCTGAATTCCTCAGGGCTAGTGTGGCTCTGTGATTGCTATCTTGATGAAGAATAACGTCAACAGTGCAAAGATTGCTGCCTGGATCAGTCCCACGAATACTTCAAAAAGCATCATTGGCACTGGCACCAGGTACGGAACAAAAAACATTATCACCACGATCAGCACCTCACCTGCAAGGATGTTTCCAAACAGACGAAACGAGAATGAAATAAGACGAGCAACCTCACTGAAGAGTTCGATAATACCTACGAGGAATCCGATGACCGACTTAAAGTTCAGGAACTTACTTGCGTACTTCATTATTCCGAGAGTTGCGACACCGACAACCTCAATAACAATGAAGGCGATCACGGCAAGTGCGAGCGTGACATTAAGATCAGTGTTAACACTTCGCAGGAGCGGGGTAAATGCTTCTCCCCCGTGACTTGACTGTTCAATGAAACCGATACTCCCAATACCTGGAGTGAATTCGAGAACATTCGATGCAAATATGAAGAGAAAGAGCGTGGTTATGAATGGAAATAACTTTCGTGCGAGCTTTCCATCCTCAAGCACCTCGGTCATGTAGTTTAGGATAAAGTTGAGCATCTCCTCGAAAAGAGTCTGCACTCTACCTGGAATCATCTTTAAGTTACGCCCAACAAAAAAAGCGATGGTAAAGAGAATCGCCATCACTATCCAGCTTGTTATGAGAGTATTCGTAAGCGGGATTCCAAGAAATTCCCCAACTCGCTCTGCAGCAAGCGCAATGTGTATACCTGAGTCTGCATAAGAGCTGGCGGTCTCTACTGCGTATATTGTCGCCTCTGATATCTGCTGGCCGTCGATTGAAATATCTTCCATAATATGTCTAACGCGCCTCTTGAGGAAAAGAGGCGCGCGCATTGTAGCACAGAATTCTGACGACTCCAGGCTATTTTACTTCCTCCCCTTTTACCTTTTTTCTCTTTCCAGCAGCCTTAAGAAGTTTGGGCTGTGTACTTGAGGAGCCTTCGTCTTCCGGTATGCTCTTAAGGAGATACCAGGCAAGAAGTCCCAAAAATAGACCAATGGCAACCAGTGTTATGTAGTAAAACATAAACACTGCAGATATAATCGCAAGAACTATGGTACCGAATAACCAATACAAAGTAGAGTTGCGAAGCGTCATTCCCAGCGCTGGCAACACTAGATGCTGCAGCAGGAACAAAAGCCCAAGGAAAAACAGCGTAGGGATGATGTAGCGGTCTTTCTCGAATAACCCTATGCTTGACGACAAACGAAGTCTGTCCCTGTCAGGTATGAGTTTTGCGAAGAATGCTTGAAGCCCTGTCCAGAGATCGCGTTCCCGCGAGGAATCCAAGGCCTCTTCGGCAGCGGTTACCGCAGCAGGGACGGTCGAGGTTGTGTCAATGTCTCTCCTAGTCTCTTCCTCGGTGGGAGGCGCTTCTTGGTCAATAAATTTTGCAGCTGGCGAAGTAACTGCTGGCGCGAGAGGGAACTTTTCGGAGTCAAACGCAGGGGCGGGTACGGAACGAGTGGGGGTTGGTGTTCCGGAAATCGAGGGTGTCATCGAGGCTAGGCTAGCAACTGAGGGCCCGGCTATGAAAACCTGGGGGTCGCTAATAGTCGGCATTGCAGTTGGATGAGATCGGGTCACGAGCCGATAGGTGTACGCCTTGCCAGGCTCAAGACCCGTAAGAATGGCTGTGTGCAGTGAATTCCCAGCGTTGTTTTGTACGGTGGCATGAGGGTATCCAAAGTTTTCTTCAGACACAACAATCGTTACAGGCTCGCTAGAGAGCTCCGAAAACAATACTTGTGATGCCGCGGGGGCATCGCTCTCCCACTGCACGACAGCGCAGTTCTCAGTTGAACTTATAAAGCTAACCTGCGCATTCGCAGTTTGAACAGAACCGGGGCCTTGCATCATTCCGGCACCGTAGCCAAAAATATCAACACTGTAAGAACCACACGTTTCTCGCTCTAAAACTCCCGGTGGGAGTGAGTCCAAAGACGCTGATGCAAGCTGTGGAAAAAAAAGGAAAATCAAAAAACTCCCCAATAAAATCATTTGTAGTGTGCGCCGTTGCGCAGCTGTGTAAAACACGCTCATGTTGTTTGTTTATTTAAAGCAAATTCCCAGCAAGGGATCGAAAGGAACAACAACAAAAGAGCACAAGCTCCTCGATTATAGGGGTGCTCATACGGTGATGTCAAGAACAAAAAAAGTCGCCCGCGTTCTGGTTTCTTTAAGGACATAAACAGCCAAAGTAGGCTTAGGTCGTGCCATTTATTGTCCCTTAGAGAGGAAGTTGTGTAAACGCCTTAGATCTTCCATATCTGAGACCTGGTGCCACCCCGTCGCTTCTATGATTCTTATGGGGAAATCGGCAGCGGCGAGTACCACCGTTTGCGGTAAGCCAAACTCCTTTCCACCCTTGATTGGCTGCATTTCATACCTGAAATACTCGGGGCCAAGTACGAAACAATTGGTCCCAACAAATCCTTCCTTTACATTATGGGTACCTTCATTTACTGCGACCACATGGTCGTTGTCATCATACATAATTTGTCCCCCGGTGAATTTTCCACGTACTTTTTTGACCAACCACGCCCAGTCATGTTTCAGGCAGACGTGGATATCGTCTTCTCCATACATGTCGTCTCCCATAAGTACGATAAAGCGGCCAGTGATGTGTCTCTGACATAGAGATAGCGCATGAGCAGTACCAAGAAGCTTCTTTTGTCGAACATAGGAGATTTTTCTACCTTTGTATTCGCTACCAAAGTGATTCGTTATCTGCTCGGCCAGGTAACCGACCACGATTATAAGCTCATCGACTTCCGCGGGTAGCTTGTCTATGTTGTGCTCGAGCAGGTTCTTTCCACCTGCCCGTGCCATGGGCTTAGGAACGTGGTAAGTCAGTGGGCGCATGCGAGTACCTTCACCAGCTGCTAGTAGTATTGCTTGCATAATATCTCGTATTGTACTGTTTGCCCGGCACTCTTCAAGGTGTTGTGTTTATCCTTATATCACCAGCCGATTGCGCTTCTCAGCTTGCGGGGGTGATTCTACGGACATAAGTTTAAAAAAGCGAGGTTTCATACAAAGCAAAACTGGTAGGTCGTCTATCTGTTTTCAGGCTTTGTTGGGCCCACATCTCTTCTATGCTTCAATCGGTGCTCTGTTCTAGCCTCGGATGGCCTCTAAGGCATCAAATAGCGCCGAGTGCATATCCACGTGCGTATCGACCTTTCTAAAATAGGGCCGGTTGTCCGGTCTTTTAAAAAGAACACCACGTCGTTGCCACAATCCTACAGCAATAAAATAGTTAGCTAGCCCAGAGTCATACACTTCAACATCAGTCGCGCCGTCACCAATCATAATTGCTCGTGAAGGGTCCGTAATTATACCGCTAACAATATCAAGCTTTGAGTTCATAATCCGTGAGTTCAGTTGATCCAGATCCCCGTTTTTTGTGATGACAATCTTGTTGCCGATCCCTGCAAAATGTACTTTCGCGCATCCCTCCTGCTCCATCTGCTTTTGCAATTCCGAAACAGCTGCATTTACACAAATTTGCGGCCCGCCGCTCACTACTGAAATTCTTAGCGTTCGCCGGCTGCAAGAAATACTTTCTTGGCTAAGAGCCGAAACCAGACTTTTCGTGAGCGTATTCGGGACTATGCTGGCCACTATTTCAAAGTGTTCGGGAAGTACCGGTGCTCCTAGCTGTTTTGCTATTGCAATTCGTGCCGGGATCGTTTCCCTCATTGTCGCAGCTCCAGACATGCCTCTGTCCATCTCAAATTGGACTCGCTTCATAGCCTCTGCGACCGCATCAGGGAGCAACCGCGCACTCAAAGCTGTTTCAATAATAGAATCCAGGCTCTCTATTGATAATAGAGTGCTATCCATGTCTAGAATTATATGGGCATGGTTATTAGTCATCGAGGAAAAGTTATTCATGCGATCTTCGCTCAGCTCAGCATCCGCTGGTATCGTTTGCAGCAATGTTCGGCAACATTGATATCCACATTTTTCAGTATAGTTCTATTTTGACTATAAACTCTAAAATCGGGTTCATTAAGTCGTACTAGTTTCTGCGTGATACAAGAATATCAAGAATAATAAGAAATGCACAGAATTGCGAGCTATGTTTTTTTAGTACAAAACCTGTGACATCTTGATACAGAGAATGCCACCAGCAGCAAAAAAAAGAGCTAATCACAAAAAGTGGCCCAACACAGAGGTTCAAGGGCATGGTAAAGCTAGCTAGACTTTAGACCAGACCCGGTCGAGGGAGAATAAAAAATTCCCTAATCATTTGCGCGGATGAAACAATAAGGCCCGCTTTAGCGGGCCTTATTATGATTTACTCCGTTTCTTCGTCCTCTTCCTCACCTGCGCTTGCCTGGCATGCTTCGCATGATCCATCTTCACACATAGTTGAATTTATTAATTGCTAAGCACCTCTTGGTGCCCCTTAATCATGCCTTTTGGCTAGACCTTTGCAATCCCCATGTGAAAAAGTGAGCTTGCATATATTTTTAAGTTTGTTCTAGCTATGGCGTTCCCAACGTCAAGGACCTTTCACTACGTCATGCGCTCCCCTTAAATTCCAACCACACGTCATTCGCTGCTTGTTCAGGAAATGCTCAATGTATTATTGGACAAACTCCCGAATCTTATCAGCATCAAAGACTTCTAGGACCTCTCGCTTTCCTGCCCGAGTCATTATTATTTTGCCATCATAGGTATTTGGAGCAAGATAGACATTCTCTGGATAGTCATCGGCAATAGCGGTCAGTCTGCCGATCAGGTCTGGCTCGCACTCATAATCGAGGCAGTTGTATTGGATGATAATTCCTGGTGCGCCTCTCCCGTCTGAATGTTCAAGCATATGCCGCTGCATTCGATCCGGTAGTGGAGATGTTACAATATGCGCCGCGGGGGAGTCTTCGCTATGTCCTTCCACGGTTATAGGCGGCAGGTTAGGGACAAGTGTGAAAAGCCACATTATACTCCCCAAAATCACCAACACGGTGAGGGATATGAGGATATATTTTCCGGCTTTCTTGGGGACATCGGCGAGTTTTTTCTTCGCTTTCGCGTGTTGTTTTGCCTTGGCTTTATTAGCCTTCTCGAGATCATACTTCTCTTTTGGGGAGAGTTCTTCGGAGTCTTGTGGTTGCTCATTGTCGGTCATGCGCATTTTGCTAACTTAGTTTAGAGCTTATTTCTTGTAATCGAACACTTTTTAAAAGACTATCAAATATTGCACCCAGTGCAATTGCTCTGCAGACCTAGAGTCTTGAGCCAGCGAAATTAATAGCCTTCGAACGACTCCGTAAAAATGTGGTCACTCAGTACTCCACCAGTGCGCAATCCACTTATAACGACCGCTACCATGGCAGGTGGCCCCACAATCCACCACACTGCATTCGGATGTTTTTCTACCAGATCTGAAAATAAATCGGGAGAGGGCTGGTGATAGAGATTATGGATTGAAAATTGCTGCTGTTCTTCAGACAACTGTTCAAGCTCTGCAAGATAAGCAGCGCTGTGTGAGTCCTTGTTGCCATAGTATAGAGTGAGAGGATGATGCAACGTTTTCTCTCTTTGCTGAGGCAAGTAGCTCATAAACGGAGCTATGCCGACTCCACCAGCAACAAACACGTGAGATTTATTGACTTCATCAGGGAAGAGAAAGCTGCCGGAAGCCTGTTCAATGGTCACTGTTGAATTCTTCGGGATAGACATTAAAGTTTTTTTAAAGCCGCTCCCTGAAGCGCGAAATACCACTCGCAAATGTTTACGGTCCTCCGGTGGAGATGCAAGCGAGAACTGACGTGAGCGCCCTTTTGGGTCTGGCGCAATAAGCTTGGAGACAGCTACTTGAGTGTATTGTCCAGCCTTAAACTCAAAGCCAGCAGGTCGCTTGAAGGTCACTTCGTGCGTTCCATTTGCTACGGTTCTATGTGCGACTATTTGTGTGTTAAACAACATGTTCGTTTGTTATTACCATTGAGTATTTCGCTGCTTGCGTACAGTTTTGACAAAAGCCCAAGCTTGCACCACGAATACACTCAGAAGTGCCGCTAGGTAGTAATATCGCAGAGGATTAACCGGATACTCAGTTGGTGCCCCCATCATAACCCGCTGTAGCGAAGGGGTATAGTGGATAAACGCGAAATACACAACGTGTGCAACGGAAAGATAAAATATGACGTAAGCAAACATGTGTAGCCATTTCCACGAAGATACTCCTAACCAGTTCACCGCTCTGTCAAACGATGTGGCAGCAAGAGCGAGAGCGAACACGAGTGCCATAAGACCGATGAGGTTTGCAAGGCCAAAACCCGCTTCAACTCGAAGATATGTGTCGACTTCGGTTATGTATTGATACCCAAAGAAACCCCACACGCTCCACCGGACCCAGCCGTCAAGTATGAGGTATCCATGGATCAGGGCGACAATAGTAAACCAGACACCAGCCTCGCGCCGGAACGACAATATGCGATTAAGGGGCGGCCAAATGACAGCTGCCGGCCCGATAAAGACTGCAAACCACAACAAAAAGAACGAACTGCCGCCAAATGACTTCCAAAGGCGCATGTCCGGGCTCCATGTGGAATTAAGCATCCACACAAGTCCGACAAGTGCGGCTGCAATTACTGCAAACAATATGTGGCGCAAGAATGCTACTTTGCTACTTTTTATTCCCAACAACATACTTTTTTAGATTATTGAACAATCACGACACCCATTTGGCTGGCGTTCACATGGTCGTGGTATGTCCACTCCCCCACTTGGTCGAACGTATAGCGGTAACTTCCACCGGTAGCAGTAGACGAGAACTGGTCAAAGGTTGGCAGTATGGTGTGTGCCGGGTGCAAGTTTGATGCTACCCACATAGGGCGACTGCTTTTGTTGACAAATACGACAGTTTCTCCCGCCGAGATCGTTACCTCCCGTGGCACGAAGCCCTCGTTAGTATACGTTACGACCACTGCTGCCTCGTCAGTTTCCGATGACGAGACGTCCCCTTGCGGAACCACGGAATTTGGTGCGTATTCCCCCGTTGTAACGTACCGGGCAAGCAATTGCCCATCGACATATTGTGGCATATCACGTATCGGGTTGAAGCCCTCGTCGCCGTCATCTAGATACACAACGGCAACCATGTCCACTGAAACAGGAAACGAACTACTAATGTCTATTTGCTCATTCCCAGTCAACGGATCAGAGAGATCTATTTGCACATTCTCATGCACTCCGGACGACAAGTACGGACTGACTTCAACGATCTGGCCCGGCCTATCATTTACAACTTCACGAAGTACCACAAAACCAGGAGAAGTTAGTTCCACGCGGTTTACGATGACCACCGATCCCAACTCTTGGGGGACGATTTCGAATCTTTCGCCAATAGTTTCAGGGGAGACACCCCGCTCCGATGATAACAGGGTCCACGCCCCAAAGCTCACGGCAAGGATTGTCGCCGCAATAATACCAATTTTCTTCATAATTAGATGATACGTACGATTAATTCTTCACCGTGGTCGTCAGTTTTATCAGAAGGATTAGGACCACCGCATACTGCAGCATCAGTGTCGATCGGTCGATCCGCAATAAATTCCATGCGAGCAGTTCCTCCTGCGGGAACATGCCCGCCGGGTACGGTTGCGTTGAACTGAGGTAACGCAATACCGTGGTCCACTGAATCTCGGTTGGTGAAGTTGATAATTACTCTATCGCCTACAGAGGCCACAATTTCTGAGGGGTTGTAGCTATTGTTTTCCATTACGATATCAAATCGCTTGGTGCTGGGCAGACCCCCATTTAGTGAAAGGAGCAACGCCGCCACCACAAGGGCAGCTGCGATGATTGACGCAGCTATGGTTAGTTGAGTATTGGTGTTCATGATGTTAGTAGTTAGGTGGTAATGAGGGAGGGCTGCATACAAGCGGTCGATCTATTTTTTTCAGCAGAGTATAAATGGAGTACACAAGGAGGACGATGCCCAACAATCCAAATTCCTCCCCGCCCAGGGGCAAAAATACCAATGAGCCGGCAGCGCCGAAAAGACCAAGCAGTCCGGTGAGAATGAACGTCCCGCACGATGCACACCCCACGCCCAGAAATCCACTCACAATGCCCCCGAAGCTCGTCCATGTTCCCTTATTTGAAGTTCGGATCTTTCTCGTTGTGCGAACGTAGTGGACGAGTACCACAATGTTTACACCAAAAAGCAAAGCTATGGTGATTGTGTACAGAGCGGAGAAGGTCGTAAAGTTTGTCAGGATGGAACCGTACAAACTCGTCAAAAGCGATACTTTTTCGGCAAACGTCGCCGATTGCGAAGGTATGATGGTTAGCACCAATCGCCAATTTGGTAACCAAACTGCAATGGTAAACACGACAAGGGATATGCCTGCTGACAGCAGCACATACGCAGGTCGTGCCCAAATAGACACGAGTAATTTCATAGGCAGCTATTGGCTGTTAAGAGCGATCTCGATGATTTGCTTGACGGCGCTAAACGGTTGCGCTCCCGAAAGCGGGAATGTGTCACCATTTGCAGCGATAACAACGCTCCACGGAGTACCCTGCCCACCGGAAGCGATGGCATTGTCGACATCATCTTGAATGTGCTGATCATATTTACCGCTTGCCACGCATTCGTCGACGGCAGTTTGAGATAGGCTGAGGTTCGAAATGATCTCAGGCAAAACAGTTTCGAGGTCAGTCTGGTTGTTTGAAGGGGTCACTGCGAAAAAGGCGTCAGAAAACTCCCAGAAAGCGTCGTTGCCGGCAAGTTCCGCCACACACTCTGCCGTAGCAGCTTCTCTTCGGGCTTTTACCGGATGGAGCTGGTCAAGAGGAAAGTGTCGATACACCCACGCCACTTCCCCGCTATCACCGTATTCATCCATGACTTGCCTCATGGTCACGTGAAAGCGTTTGCAGAAGGGACATTCGTAGTCGGAGTATTCGACGATTTTTACTGGAGCATCTATGCTGCCACGAATATGATCTTCGGAAGTGACGGGCCGGACCTGGTCCGTGGTGTCAATAAAGCTCGGGGGCGTTGGTGCAGGCTGCGCACTGGCAACCGGCGCACGGGTGTTCCCAAGTGAGAAGAAGAGAGCGGCAGCCACCAAGGCTCCTGCAATCACAATTGCTCCGGGGATCGCATAGTTGACATTATTTGATTGCATATCGTTTTCTTTTGTTTGCTAGTAAGACTTATCTTTACGCGTAAGCGTTTCTTTGCGGTAGAGCGTACAAATTCCTCATACGCTCGTCGCGAGTAAATTCCTAAAGTCAGGTGCTCTCGTACAGCCGAGGGTGAATGATGCCGCGACGAAATGCGTCCTGCAGGTCATTGATAATACTCGGTGTCATGCGTATGGCTACGACTGTCGCGAATTTATGTAGGCCGGGAGGTTCTCCAACCATTCCCTCAAACAGCGGGCGAGTCGCCAATAAGCTCACTACGGCAAGCAAAAGCAACAAGCCTCCCACCGGACCTAAGAATTCTCTAGAAACTGGCGAAGAAGCAGCAGACGACGCGTCGCCACACTCTGCAAAAGCCGGTAATGGCACGATCGTGTGATCAACAAGGGAAAGCTGCCCGCATGAGAGAATTACTGATACAAAAACAAACAAAGCCCCTACAACAGCCATTTTTTTTCCCAAAGAATATCCCATACTTACAATAGAAGTAGTATACCCAAAATAGCTTTTGCAACAAATGACTCCATGCATAACTAACTGAAACGCGTTTCAGATCAATGGCATGTGTGGGGTGAGTGGAGGTACCAGGGCACCCAAACTCACCGCCCAGAACGGTTAGGAGGTCGCTTTAGGATGCGGTTTCGTAACTTACCTTTCACATGAAGGCTACTACTAGAAAAACAGGGAAGTCAAAACGAGGAAATCAGGTCAAAGATTGAAGCTTCTCAACCAGCTTGTCTTTGCTTACACCTCCTGTGGAAAATAGCTCGTCATTAATGATGATACCAGGTGATGCCATCACACTGTACTTCTGCACTAACTCCTGACCCTCAGGACTCGCAATGTCAACCTCGGTTACGGTAACTTTGCCTTCAAACTCAGGTAGCACTTCCTCGAATATTTTTTTAGCCTCGGCACAGTTGTGACATCCAACCATTGTTAGGAAAATGATAGTGTTCATAGATAATTCTTATCTGGTAAGTTAACTAATAATTACGTTAAGGTGTTTGCCTCCGCTCCCGACGCCAATAAAAAGCAAGTGGCAAAACAATCAGCCCCAGTAGGGTTATCCAAGACCATGGCGCAGGTATGTAGTCAGGTGAGTCTGCGTGGTCGTCTACTTCTTCAATGATTACCTGGTCATGTCCATGTTGTTCGGGTGTTCCAGGTTCCTCTTCATGTTCCTCAATCTCCGCAATGCTACTATTCTCCCCTCCAGAAACCAATTGCACGACTTGATTCCAGCCTTTGTGAAGCACGGTACTTTCATACCATTGGTGTGACGTTCCGCTAATAAAGATAAAGGCTCCCAAAATCACAAGGCTGATTCCTGTAATCTTCGATACCAGTGCTGTCTTGCTTGCAATACTGCTCACTGCGTTTACGCCAAGTATCCCCAAAATTGCCAAAAACAACAATGGAGTTGCTCGTCCTATGCCGTGAATAAACCCTAGCCACCACCCGCTGGCAGCTTCTCCTATAACGGCTATGTTCCCAAGAAGAACGTAGAACAGGGGGTTAGGACACCCGACACCGGCATTTCCTAAGAACAAACCAAGGAAGAACGCTTTAAGGTAGTCCCCCTGGTTTTGTATAAATGCGGGATATGCGCCCCCGTAACTGGGAATGTTAAATCGGATCAGCTTTAACTCAGAGAGCCCAAATATAAAGGCAGAAAGGCCACCGATTATAAACAGGATACGGCTCACGGTACCCGCCGAGCTGATCGCGTCGTCTAGACCGAGCGTTCCGCCAAGCAAGCCTACAAAAAGCCCGTACAGTGAAAGAGTTATAGAAACTCCAAGCCCAAAAAATATGGCCATGAACAGACCTTTCTTGGGTTCCTTGCCCATTGCCAGCGGTACAATCACAAATGCCAGTGGCAGTGTACACGGGAGTACAATCATGGAAAGCCCGACAACATAGGCAAACGCCACATTCGCCGTCTCCCCAGGGGTCATGAAAAGATAGAACCCTCCTACTAACAAGGCTGAAAATAGTATGAAGGCAATAAATACGAGAGTCTTTTTCCAAACGTCTGTCATAGCTATTGATGTATTAAAGCAGAAGTATAGTTAATTGTCATTCCCCACATTCCAGACAAATACGCGCTCAGGAATATCTCCGATGTCGCGGGCAACAATAGTCACGCGTTTTGGCTTTGGTTGAATGGATTGGAAGGCAAGTACAATTTCGCGGTGGTGCCCCCCGGGCGGGTCGCCTTCCCACGAGGTAACAGGATACGTATTGTTCTTGTCATCGAGCAACACGAATGCTTGCGATACGTCCATCGACAATTCAACACTGTGCGTGTTCAGTTCAAGTGCAAATTTCCAAAGCCCTTCCCCGCTCTCGCTATCAAAAGTATTAAGCGGCACCAAGGTAACAGTCACAGCTCCTTCATTGTTCACAAGTTCGGAGAGATCAGTGTTGTCGTCCCTTATCCTTACATCACTTATAACCTCGTTGTCTGGAGGGGTAGAGATGCTATTTTGCGCGGCCCAAAACCCGAGCAGGGTGAGAAACGCTATTCCGGCTAAAAATAATGAAAATGATGTCTTATTCATGGTGCTTGTTGAACGCTACTATCTTGCTTGCAATATAAAGAATGCCCAGTGCATTTGCCACTAAACCAACCCAAAAAAGTGATATTTGATATTGCGCGATCAATGTAACGAGTCCTGCAGTTCCAAGAACTGGCAGTATGTTAATCAAGTAATGAGCACAGCACGAAATCATGGCCGCAGTTGAGGTAGTACCTGAAACAGCAACAACACTACCGCCAGCTTGTTTGTTGTGCACACGCTTTCGTAAATATATGTACAATCCGACTTGAGTCCCAAACCCAAGAGCCAGACTCACGATGAAGAACCAGAAGGTCGCAAGCTGATCAAGCATGTACTCTTGACCAGAGACGAGTGTTAACACTAAAACATATATTCCGAATAATAACGAAGCCCCGAGAGTGCCCCATAGCAAGCTTTGTATTAGAGTCAGACGGTGTTCAATATCGGTCATATGTTTAGAAAATATCCGAGGGTTCCTCTACACCCCGCAACCCGGCCCACTCTGCGGGGCGGTGGGTTTCATTGCTTGCAGGACATTATTAAACCCATAAGCACTTGAATAGTCTTCGCCAAGTACCAGCTTGGGATCGACATCAGCCCACGCAATTCCTTGGGCTTCGAAATAGGTTGCTATCGTGTAATAGACACCGGGGAACCAATAGGAGTTTACTTGTAGTGCAACTGTGTACATTTCATCCTCCGATGCTCCCTCAGCGGCAAGCAGTTCGAGCAGGCCAAGCATGGCCATACCGTGGTTGCAATCTGGGAAATACGTCGAGTTTCCACAGCACGGTCGGTAAATATTTTTTGCTACACGCTCGACGAGTTCCTGTTGCTCCTTAGTTAGAGTCACAAATGTATGTGCGCTGTAGTGATCCATTGTGTCGCCAACAGCGAGAGTCCACCCACCAGTAGAGGCAAAATACTGTGCTCCTCCGTACTGTTCGTCTTGCATAGGCCCCTCTTCAAGAATGCGGTTCTTATTGGAAAGACCAAAAGCCCAGAGCAGATTGAGTATAATTCCAGAATTTTCAGGATTGATTATGATTCCTTCGTTCTGGGTACCATACAACATGTCTCGAGATTGAGCATCGAGACCTCCTCGTCGTGCATACAAATCCTCAAAGGCCTCAGCATCGATTACTCCTTCTTTAACCATTTGTGAACCCAGGGACCCCCATGTAATCGGTAAAGCTACTCCCGCGGAAGGAGTCACGATATCCTGATCAATAGGCACCGTTTGCGAGGCGAGAGGCACATCGTTTTTGCTTGCAAGCCTTCCATAGTCCCCCATTACAACAAGGAACACCGCGATTCCTACTGCCACTATCAGTATTGTCTGGGCAGGAGTAACAACGAATTTTGCACCCTTGTTGCTGTTTGTATTTTTTGCTTCGCCTGGCATAACCTAATTAAGTTTGTTTTTAACAACGTTCGCCGAGAAGCGAAGTTTGACTTCTGGAGTTTGAGTTGAGTTTGTTTGCAGATACAGTTCGCGAATTACCGCACCAGTACCCTCTGGTCCGTGTGCAAGCGGATCATAGATAGCTGTAAGCGTTTTTTCCTCACCTGCTGGTATCGTCACCGTATTGCCGGTAGTTTCATGCATTCCAAAACGAAGGGTGCCTATCTCTCCTTCGGTACACGCACAACTGGTTATACCGGAAACTATCGTGACATCCTCAACTCCTTCATTTTTAAGCGTATAGGTGGTGTATACCTTACCGCCAAATATGTCGACGTCGCCAAAGTCATAAAAGGATTCGGAAACCGTTAGGGGGGACTCAACCGGGGTAATCTGCGACACGGCTCTGTTGCCGGAAGGAATATCGACGATAACTCCGTATGCAATAAGCCCTAGTGCGGCCAATGCCAGTCCTGCCCAGATAAATATTTTGTTCATAGCTTAAAATAATAAATTTATAATTACTACTTACCTTCCGCAATATCCACCTGCACGACCACCTCTACTTCTGGATTGGCTGGGTCATTAGTTGGTATAAAGACAGTCCGCTTAAAAACATCAAGCGGCTCAGCATGGAAGTCGGGATCGAAGTATACTGTAAGAGTAGCTGTGTCCCCGGCAGAAATCTCTGTCTGCGAAACCTCGGCAGACGTACAACTACAACTGGTAGTAATTTTGCCAAGCGCAAGAACTCCGGTCCCTTGGTTGCCAATGGAAAATGTTGTCTTCACAATCCCTCCGTACTGCGGAATGACTCCAAAATCATGCAACGTTCGATCAAGAGTTACGCGCGGCTTGCTGTTAGTTGCCGCTTCTCCCTGAAGTTCTGTACCTACCGATGACCCAGTGTACTTTCCGCTCTCTGTGAAGGCATACCCATCTTCCTCCCAATGGATCATGCCTCCCGCCAAGCTTTTAATGTTAGAGTAGCCTAACGAATTCATGATGTCGTATGCAGTCTTACTGCGAGCACCGCTGCGACAGTAAATGATAATCTCCTTATCCCTTGCTTCCTCGCCGAGTCCTATTGCAGCAAGAGTCTGCGCCGAAAGCTGTTGTACCGGAAGAAGAACCGAATCTTTCAGATGCACCTCCTCATACTCCTCCGGAGTCCGGACGTCCAGAAGGATAAAATCGTCCCCACGGGCAATTTTCTCAGCCACTTCGCTTGGATATATCTCATAATCCTCAACGACTTCGTTGTTCTCGTGATCATTTGGCACAATTGCTTCCTGGGCTTGGCGGACAAAAAACACGTAACCAGCCCCGCCTAGTATGAGAATCACTGAAGCGATTAATATTTTGCTCATGACTATTTTCTTTTAGCAACCTTATAAATTGAAAGGATTTCTTTCGACACCTGCTTGTGGTCCCCATTCCTCACTTGTTCCACGACGTGTGTAGATAAGTGATTCTCAAGCATGGCATCCTCAACCGAAGAGAGGGCCTGTCTCGCGGCTGAAGCTTGCGTGATGACGTCGACACAGTATGTCTCTTCTTCAACCATACGCTGTAGTGCGCGCACTTGGCCTTCAATAATTTTGAGTCTGCGCAGTACTCGCCTCTTGACGTCTTTTTTCATGTCCAGGTATAATACCCCTATAGGGTATACGGGTCAAACGTACCTGTGCATACCTCCTTTATCAATTACTAATTAATATTTCGTTAATATGACAACTCTCAACCCCTTAGCTCTCGGCTATGCTGGAGCTACTGTATCAGCTGCAGTAATGTTACTTTTGGGTGTGTTCGGCAACATGGGCATTTACCTAGGAGCTGTGCAAATGATGCAAGCTTGGCATATGTTCTTCTCTCTTTCATTCGTAGGAATAGTTGGTGGTATGATCGAAGCTGCCATAATTAGCTTCGTGTTCCTCTATGCATTTGCTTTTGTCTACAATAAATTTGTGGTGAAGAAAGAAGCCTAGTATGCAGTACGATTACACAAAAAAGACGACATTGCCATTCGAGGATGCCGTTGCCCGAATCAAGGAGACTCTTGCTGTCGAGGGTTTTGGCGTGCTTACGGAAATTGATGTAAAGGCAACCATGAAGGCGAAGATTGGTATTGACTACGATAATTACATCATTCTCGGCGCCTGCAATCCCCATTTTGCGCATAAGGCTCTTCAAGAGGATAAGAAGATTGGACTTCTGCTTCCATGCAATGTAATCGTGTATGAGGATAGTAGTGATACTTATGTGTCGGTAATTCTTCCCTCTGCCGCCATGAGCGTAGTTGAAAGTGAGCCGCTTGCGGAAACCGCGAAAGAGGTTGAGGCAAAGCTTAAGAGAGCTCTGGACATGGTTGTTTAGGAGTTCTTGCCAATCGAGCAAGCAACACACTATGCAAGGAAACCGCCACAAACATTCGTGGCGGTTTTCGTGAGGAGAGGTACACAAAATTACTTCTCCACTCAAGGCACTAAATACCTCTTGACTACTGATTTACATGCAAAGTATGATTTGTCGAGAAAGGAGTAACGAGACAATGATACGTTCAACAAGCGGAGTGTACATAGAGGACAGCTTTGCTAGCCACTCACCTCCCGGGGCAGGAGATAAGCAGGTCCTGTATGTCAATCTTGGTAGGGCAGGTATAGACACCTCATCGCAGGATATACGGGACATTGAAGAACAATTCGGCATTACAAACGCAAAAAATGCGGAATATGTCGGTATCGTGACTCGAGTGCCTAGCGGGCTGCGATTCTTTGACTTACACGGGGTTGTCTATCTGTTTTGCTCGCGGACAGTCAGTCCTAAGTGGACGGCGGACTTCTTTAGTTGCGAACCCAAGAGAGGAAGTCTTGATCGCATAATGCAAGCACAAGGCGTAGACGACGATCCTGTGGCAGCATGGGAAAGTAGTTCGTTTGCTATACGCTTGCGTAAAAGTGACCCGACTAAAACAAGGCTTCTAAAACGAGTCTATGATGCTCTTTTGCAAAAGGACGCGATGATTTTCCTCACCAAGGGGGTCGTTGGATCTCCTAAGGAGCTTGTCATTGCCGTTCGCTCATGCATGGATGCCAATACTCTAGCCAAAGTAAGGGCGGGTGGGAGGTCATGATTTTTCTCCTGGCATTCGTTGCAGCAAAAGGTTTCACTCAGTTTTAGCGCCACGATCAAAACGTGGCGCTCCCTCTTTTTAAGCAATAAGCAAGCTAATTGTTACATGGAAAAAGCCGCTTGACTTGATTGCCAAACGACCTATTTCCAAAAATGGTGGACCCGAGAGGATTCGAACCCCCGGCCTCCTCAGTGC
>DCYR01000012.1 GCA_002331495.1 Patescibacteria group bacterium UBA2105
TGGTAAGGGTGAGGTCACGGGTTCGAATCCCGTTCCTGGCTCACGTAGGCGATAGCTGGAGTGAGGCGGAAAGCAGGCAAACTGCTTTGCCCGTGTCGGGATTTGAAAAGCGGAGCCATGTTCGACTGAAAGGAGAACGGGCGAGCTCGGGCAGGAACCACTTAGCACGCAGTGTTTAGTGAATTGACACCGAATCCCGTTCCTGACTCAAGGATCCCACCGTAGCCCAGTTGGCATAAGAGACCAATAGCCAACGCACTCGTTACGGGTGTTACACTGGATTGACGTCCAGCATTTGGTATAAATGTGGCACGCCACCGTAGCTCAGTTGGTAGAGCAACGCACTCGTAACGCGTAGGTCGGAGGTTCAATCCCTCTCGGTGGCTCCAAGGTTCGACTTCTTGGTTTTTTATCAGCACCTCATCAATGTCAATGCAAACATTGTTCGGGTGTGTAGTAGTAGCTCGGTTGTGCAGAAGCATCAAGCGTGAATACGGCTTAGTTTAGGCTCGACACGTTTTAATGACACCGCGTTTATAGCAACAATAATGGAAGAAACGGACATCAACAATGCGGCAATTTCTGGTCTGAGCGACCAGCCGAGTGACGTATAAAATACGCCAGCGGCAACAGGTATTGCCAGCACATTGTAAATGGCTGCCCAAAAGAGGTTCTGCTTCATTTTCCTGGTGGTTGCCTTAGAAAGCGTTATTGCCGACATAATGTCGTATGGGTCAGACTTCATCAGCACAATGTTAGCTGTCTCAATGGCCACGTCGGTTCCAGCGCCGATTGCAATGCCGATGTCGGCTTGTGCCAAAGCGGGGGCATCGTTAATACCATCACCCACCATGGCGACAAAGTAGCCTTCTTCCTGTAATTTTTTCACATAATCCGCTTTGTCTTTCGGTAGAACATCAGCAAATACTCGCTTGATGCCAATCTCCGCTGCCACCGATTCGGCTACTCGTACATTGTCTCCGGTGATCATCGCTACTTCGATGCCAAGAGCACGCATCGCCGTTACTGCCTCTTTGG
This sequence comes from Patescibacteria group bacterium UBA2105, assembly GCA_002331495.1. Lineage (GTDB taxonomy): Bacteria > Patescibacteriota > Minisyncoccia > Phycocordibacterales > UBA2100 > UBA2100. Next base: position 1,039 of record DCYR01000012.1, read on the forward strand.
CACTGCCCTTGATTTTGTCGGCGATGCCGATTACTCCCCACGCCGTGCCGTCAACGGCAACCACGCTTATGGTCTTTCCCTCTTGGAACAGTCTGTTCGCTATTTCCTCGGCTTGAGAAATAGAAACCTTATTCTTTTCCATCAAACGCAAAGTACCGACTAAGACTTCCTTATTATTATAGGTGCCACGTAAACCCAACCCAGAAAGAGATTCAAAATCTGTTGTTTTTGAGCCCAGAGCAACCTGCTTATCATTTGCATATTGTTTTATTGCTTCGGCGATTGGGTGATTAGAAGACTGCTCGAGTGCAGTTGCGTACTCCAAAATATCTTTTTCGGAGACTCCGTTAATGGCGATTACGTCAGTCACTAACGGCTTTCCTTCGGTCACAGTTCCAGTCTTGTCTAGCACAATGGCTGTAATGCGAGCGGTGCTTTCAAGGGTCATGGCATCCTTAATCAAAATATTGTGGCGTGCTCCAATGCCAGTACCAACGGCAACGGCTGTTGGAGTCGCCAGGCCAAGAGCATCCGGGCAGGCAATAACAACCGCAGAAATGGCAAACGTTAGAGCAAAGATGAGTGTCGAGCCAGCAACTACATACCATCCGAAGAATGCCAGTATTCCTGAGGCAACAGCTACGATTACCAAATATGCAGCCGCCTTGTCGGCTATACGCTGCCCTGGAGCTTTTGAGTTTTGTGCCGTCTCAACTAATTTTACTATTTGCGACAATACTGTGTCTGACCCAACCTTAAGCGCCTGTATTTTAAGGGCTCCAGACTGGTTAACCGAGCCGCCTATTACCGTATCACCGATTTTTTTAGATACAGGCATCGATTCTCCAGTGACCAGGGACTCGTCAACGGAAGATGTGCCATCGGTTACTTCACCGTCAACCGGAACCTTGTCACCCGGCTTAAGCACCACGATATCGCCGACAATAATTTCTGCAGTCGGTATGTTGTGCTCGACTCCGTTTCTGATAACGGTCGCCTTGGGCGGCACCAAGTCGAACAAAGCGCGCAGAGAGTCAGAGGTGCCGCGACGGGACTTCATTTCCATCCAGTGTCCGAATAACACAAAAGTCACCAGCATGGCGGCGGCCTCGAAGTATGTTTCACCTAATCCTAAAATAGTAATCAATACACTAAAGAAATAGGCTGCGAGCACGCCAGTGGCCACCAAAACCGACATATTTAGTTGCCGATTACGCAGTGAATGGTAGGTTCCCGTAATAAAAATTGAACCAGTCCAGAATACGACGGGGGTAGTGAGGAACAACAAAAGCCAGTTTACGGAAAAAGGAACCGGCAAGTTCAGCCCGAACACATTTATTGCAAGCGGCGAGTACGCCAAAATCGGTATCGTAAGAAGGAAGGCTATCCAAAAGCGTTTCTTCATATCCGCCTCCATTGCTTTTGCCATGCTCGGGTCATTCATGGCAGCCGCGTGGTCGGCGTGATTCATAGACTTCATGTCGTGTCCCGCGTGCTCGTCAGCTTCTGGAGCGGCAGATTTTTCGTGCGGATGCGAGTGCGACACTACGTTCTTTTCGAGATTGTATTCATATTGCTTCGCTTCTACATGGCTGCCACAGGTCACACTCAGTTTCTCCCGGGTACAATGTTCACATGGTCGTTGTGAAGTACACGCTCTACCCGATTTGTGCGCCTTAGTGTGCATAGCATGTTTGTTTTTGTCTGGCTTCATATCGCAGTGCCTATTTTGTTAACCCTTATGTGCATTGATTGTATCGCACATAACCATAATATGAAAATAGAGTATATACTAAACGGTCTCCAGCCTATAATTGTTTTGGCACGTAATGAATTTTTAACTGCGCGCACGACCATGGAGCCCTTGCACGTGCACTCTGTTGCCGCAGGTATTGCTGTGTATACTTATTCAATGGGAAGAAAAGAACGGATTGCAGAAATAGAAAGTCTGATGAATCGCGCAGATTTTTGGAATGACTCGGGAAAGGCCCAGGCACTCATTAAAGAGCTACAAGAACTCAAAGATGCATTGGCGGGTCTGGGAAAATACGATCGAGGCGGTGCAATCGTAAACATCCTCTCCGGCGCGGGTGGTGACGATGCTGAAGACTTTTCAGCAATCTTGTTTCAAATGTATCGGAAGTTCACTGAGAGCAGGGGGTGGGAGGCGACCATACTCGACGAAAGTGTGAGTTCAGCCGGTTATCGAAACGTGTCGTTTGAGGTGCTCGGCAAGAATGTATACGGAACATTGAAGAATGAGTCTGGTGTGCATCGGCTGGTACGAATTAGCCCGTTTAATGCACAAGGGAAACGACAGACATCGTTTTCATTGGTTGAAGTACTGCCGATACTCCCAGAGGTCGGGGATATTGAAATTCCCGAAGGCGACCTCGACATCCAATTTACCCGATCGGGTGGGGCAGGAGGACAGAACGTAAACAAAGTAGAAACGACAGTGCGCCTCATACATACTCCGACAGGCATTGCAGTTAAATGTAGCTCGGAGCGTTACCAGGCACGTAACAAGGAGAAGGCACTGGAGATGCTTCGAGGAAAACTTTTTAAGAAACGAGAAGCAGATCGTGAAAAACTTGAAAAAGGACTTGCAGTCTCAAGCGACACGAAAATAGAATGGGGCAACCAGATACGCTCGTACGTGTTGCATCCGTACAAAAAAATAAAGGACCATCGTACCAATATCGAGACCTCGAACGTTGATAGTGTATTAGGTGGTGACCTCACACCGTTTATTCCAAGCAATTAACCAAAGGTAGTTGGTGGCAAGTTAAGTAGCTAGTATAATGGTGAATGTAATATTTTGAGCACGCATGATTTACTTCGACAAAGTTACGAAATTTTACAATGGAGGTGCAGCAGCTCTTGATGACGTAACGCTAACCATCGAGCCGGGGGAGTTCGTTTCAATTGTAGGTCACTCAGGGGCCGGGAAGTCAACCTTGCTCAAAATGATACTCGCAGAAGAGGTCCCGAGTGAGGGAACGGTGTTTTTTGAATCTAACAACATAGCAAATCTCGGAAAACTTGAACTCAACGAACTTCGTCGCAAGATCGGTACTGTTTTTCAGGACTTTCGTCTACTCCCGACAAAAACAGTATACGAGAACATAGCCTTTGCCATGGAAGCCGCAGGAGCGCATGAAGAAGATATCATTGCCGATGTCCCGCATGTGCTCGATTTGGTAGATCTCTCGGAGAAAATGGATAGTTTTCCGCGCGAGCTTTCAGGCGGTGAGCAGCAGCGTGTAGCGATTGCTCGCGCAATCGTCAACCAACCCGATGTTGTGGTAGCAGATGAGCCGACGGGAAATCTTGATCCTATCAGCACATACGAAGTGGTGCAGATTTTGAAAAAAATTAACGATCTAGGTACAACGGTGATTCTGACCACTCATAATAAAGGCGTAATCGATTCCCTTGGCAAGCGGGTAGTTACCATGGACGAAGGTCGTATTGCTCGCGACGATGCGAGCGGTCGATACGTCTTATAGTATAATTTTTCTCTATGGCTTTTTGGACGAACATAAAACGAGTATCACGTGCTGGAGTGGTGGGCTTTTTGAGAAATGGGTTTGTGTCGCTTGCGACAGTTTTTATCATGGCAATCACACTTTTTGTTATAGGGGCGATACTCACCACCGGCGCAGCTCTCGACTCTGTTTTGCTGCAGTTACAAGAGAAAGTTGATATTAACGTATATTTCCTTACCGAAGCACCGGAAGAAGACATTTTGTCTTTACGTGATTCTGTTTCTGAGCTTCCTGAAGTGGCAACGGTTGAATACATAACACGCGACGAAGCCCTTGAGCGCTTCCGTGAACGACACAAAGATGACCAGCTTACATTGCAGGCTCTTGATGAGCTTGAAGAGAACCCCCTGGGGGCTAGTTTGGCAATTCGTGCAAAGGAGACGAGTCAGTACGAAGGAATTGCAAAGTTTCTTGAAAATGAAACTGCCGTCGGGGGCGGCCCACAAATCATAGAGAAAATCAACTATTTTCAAAACAAGGCAGCAATAGATAAACTCACCGATATAATAAACGCATCGGAGCGGCTAGGATTTATAGTCACTGTGTTTTTGATATTGGCATCGATTCTCATTGTTTTTACTACGATTCGTCTTGCCATCTACACAACAAAAGAGGAAATAAGCGTAATGCAGCTTGTTGGCGCGTCTGACTGGTATGTACAGGGACCGTTTGTTATCGAAGGGGCTTTGTACGGGTTTACAGGAGGTCTTGTTGCACTTCTTGCTTTGTATCCGGTAGCGGTGTGGCTTGGCCCTGCCTCACAGGCATTTTTGGGTTCGTTTAACGTGCTTTCATACTACGGGAACAACTTTGGTTGGCTGTTCTTTGTACTTGTGGGTACCGGAGTGGGACTTGGTGCAGTGTCCAGTTTTCTGGCAGTCCGTCGCTACTTACAATTATAAGCTTGCAAATAAAGCTACGTTCGTTAGACTTCGAAACATTTGGTGCGCATGGCTAAAAAAGGACACAAGTACATATTTGTGATAGGGGGAGTAATGTCGGGAGTGGGTAAGGGAGTGGCGACTGCTTCAATCGGTAAGGTACTCCAAGCAAACGGTTATAAGGTCAACCTCGTAAAAGTTGACCCTTATTTAAATGTGGATGCGGGCACCATGAATCCGACCGAGCATGGCGAGACATTTGTGCTACGTAGCGGGCTTGAGACCGACCAAGACATGGGCAATTACGAACGGTTCTTAAATCGTGACCTGCCTGAGGAAAACTACGTCACGAGCGGCATGGTGTATTCGGAGGTAATCAAACGTGAGCGCAATCTTGAATACGATGGGGAATGTGTGGAGGCGATTCCGCACGTGCGCGACGAGATAATTCGCCGCTTTCAAAAAGCGGCAAGTGTTAATGGTTCAGAAATCAGCGTGATTGAAATTGGAGGTACGGTGGGCGACTTTCAAAATGCAATGTTTATCGAAGCAGCACGTGTTATGAGAGCGAAACATCCCGACAATGTGCTGTTCATTATGGTTACGTATCTACCGATACCAAGCAAGGTTGGTGAGATGAAAACAAAACCAACGCAAAACGCCATTAGACAATTAAACGCATACGGAGTGCAACCAACAATCGTTATCGGTCGTTCGGAGGAGGTGATTGATGCGCGACGCAAAGGAAAAATTGCCGAGCAATGCAATATCAAACCCGACCATGTTATTTCTGCTCCTGACATCGAGAGTATCTATGATGTACCGATGAATTTCGAGCGGGACAATGTATCAGGCGTAGTGCTGAAGGAGCTGAAGCTCAAGAAAAAGAAGAAAGCAGGAATGCAGAAGTGGAATGCGTTCGTACGCAAGGTACACAATCCCAAAAGAGAGGTAAATATCGCGGTGGTGGGGAAATATTTCGACACAGGAGACTTCGTCCTGTCTGATGCTTACATCTCGGTTATTGAGGCGGTCAAGTTCTCTTCGTACACACAAGGAGTGAAACCGAATCTTGCGTGGCTCAACTCAAAGGATTTTGAGACTGGAAAGAAGAAACTCGCTGCGCTCAAAAAATATGACGGGGTCATTGTTCCGGGAGGTTTTGGTAAGACGGGAATAGAAGGGAAGATAAAAGTGATCAAATATATACGAGAAAATAAAATTCCGTACCTTGGTCTATGTTATGGCATGCAACTAGCGATAGTCGAATATGCGCGCAATGTTGCGGGAATTAAGAAAGCTACGACACGCGAAACGGACGAGAACGCGGAACGACAGGTGATCTCCATTATGGAAGATCAAAAAGAAAAACTACATAATAAAGACTACGGCGGCACAATGCGCCTTGGTGCCTACCCGGCATACTTAAAGCGAGGAACTATCGCACGGAATGCATACAAGAAAGAGCTTGTAGAAGAGCGCCACCGCCATCGTTACGAGGTAAACCCCGAGTATGTTAAGCGGTTAGAAGAAGCCGGCATGGTATTTTCAGGGGTTTCACCAGACAAGAAACTTATGGAAATTGTAGAGCTTCCGAAGAGCAAGCACCCGTTTTTTCTGGGAACACAGTTTCATCCTGAGTTTCAGGCGCGGCCACTTTCTCCACACCCCCTGTTTACAGAATTTATCAAGGCGACTTTAAAAAGACAGTAGTGCGAAAGTACAAAACTTGCAACACTAAAGCATGATCACAATATGAGGATGAGAGAAATGTGGGAGAGATTTTGGGCGTGGTACGACCGCAACTATACACTGAATGTTTCAATCGCTGCGGGCCTCTTTTTGCTGCAACTCGTTCACTTGGTTTGGCTCGGCGGCGAAGTAGCAACACTTCGTGCGCTCGGAACGGCCCTATTTGACCTCACAGGAATGTGGGAGACACTCATTATAGTCGTCGATTATACTGAGTTGCCGGCAATTTTCACCATGACACTTGTCTACATTGATGCGTGGCGCAGGGGCTCCAAGTGGAATGCGGTACTTATGCTTGCGTTGTTACATTCGCAATGGATGCACATCTTCTGGATCACTGACGAATTTATTGTTACAACTCTAAGTGAACCCGGTAGCACTATTTTGCCAAACTGGCTCGCTTGGATAGCCATCCTCATTGATTATCTCGAGGTACCAGTAGTCTTTGATACACTTATCAAGTTAGGACGCTCACTTCGCGAGAAGAGGGGTCTTGAGGGTATAAAACAGGCGCTCAATGAAGCATAAAAAGAAACCATCGTACTTACCAGAATTTGTTTATGGAAGCATGGACGGACTGGTGACGACGTTTGCGATTGTAACAGGTGCAGTCGGTGCTTCGCTTTCTCCCGGCATTATACTCATCATCGGCCTCGCCAATGTACTGGCAGATGCGTTCTCAATGGGGAGCTCAAGCTATCTCTCGGCGGTATCAGAGGAGTCTATTCATGAGCACCGTCATAGTAAGAAACCACTCCGCATAGCCGTGGCGACATTTGTGTCATTCAGCATTATAGGACTCGTGCCGCTGTCGCCATTTCTTATAGCGTTTTTTGTGCCCTCACTTGGGCCATATGCCACCTACGTTTCCATTGCGGCAACTCTAATAGCATTTGCGGGCGTTGGCTATATTTCGGGAGTGATGCTGGGCAAGAACCCCTTGCTTACCGCGATGCGTAACGTGGTTATAGGCGGGGTGGCAGCGACCATTGCGTTTGTCGTTGGATACGTACTCGCCAGCGTATTCGGTGTCTAATAGTAGACCACGATCTCTACCGGGTTGTGATCTGAGTGTTCGAAATTGAGATCTATCGTCTTGACATATTCAGTGCGAACTTCGGGTGAGCATACAAAACCATCTACAAACGCAGTGGTCGAGGAGTTCTTTTCGTAGGGTCGATTCCCGGCTCGTAGCGTGGGTGCGTTTTCGGGAAAATTTGCGGACCACCCTTGAGGAATCAGATGGTGAGGAAAATCGCGTACATAGTATTTGTAGTACTCCTTGTCCTCACTGCAATAATTAACGTCGCCATTATGCATGTTCCAATCTGCTCCTACAACAACGGGATGCCCCCTGCGATTGAGCCTTTTTACATAACCCATCAATTCCTGGAACTGGGAGATACGCACTAACCCGTGTTTATCGAATGACGAGAGATGAGTGTTGATAAGCGCTATAGGTTTTCCTTTGCCGCGTTTTACAAATGTCGTGAGTGCGTAGTCCCACCTGGGAATGATTCGGTAAAAGTACTCACCAGCCTTAAATTGCTTTGCAAACCTCTTCCGCGCCCTGAATGCCTTGGTGACATACGTGCCCATCCCGTGCTCGTTTCTAAGAAAATCAAAGAATAGTGGTAGCGAGAAGTTAGAAATGGAGGCGCTATGATATCTATTGAGCACAGCATGCACCGTCTTGCGGATGTTATACCACTTATTTAAGAAACTACCGCTTGTTAGTTCTTGGAGCAGATACACGTCGGCCCTGGAACTTGCGAGGAACCGCTGTATACCTGCGACATTTTTTGAAATAGCATCCCGAGACGAAGGGATGAAATTTCTGCCCCCCTCATACGAGATGTCCGCCTCTGCACCAAAGGCGCCGATACCGAGGTTCCACGTTATTATTCTTAGTTTCCGCACGAAGAAATGATAGCAGAACCGCGTTGAGAGACCAGCATTTTTATGTATGATAAGGAGCATTGCCGGATCGTCTAATGGTAGGACACATGCCTCTGGAGCATGGTATCTAGGTTCGAGTCCTAGTCCGGCAGCACCTGCCCGAGCGCGTTCTTGAGCGTACATGAGATACGGCGTTCTGATGCCAGTGGAAATCGACTTTGATACTCTAGCTTTAAGAAGAATACCGAACCGCTCTCTATTAAAAATTCAGGGTTTTGCTATACTTTCATCATGAGGGGCAACACAGTTCTGGCGATTGCAGTGATACTTCTGTTTCTGGGTGGGTGGTATTTTTATAGTTCCCCCGAGACACCTCCATATAAAGAAAATGCGGTTCCAACCTCAGCCGACAATGCCCCGCCTGGACCCATTCACAATCTTCCCGTACCGGAAGCCGTTGCCGTGGTGCGTGCCAAAGTAGCGCAAGAGGAGAAAGTGGATGAGGGGGTGGTGATCGTGATGTCGGCCTACGAGAAAGACTGGCCGAACGCATGCTTGGGCCTGGAATTACAGGAAGAAATGTGTGCGCAGGTTATAACCCCTGGATTTGAGGTGGTTGTTCAGGTGAGTACCACTGGTGAGCGATTTACGTATAGAACCAACTACAATGGGAGTATTGTAAGGTCCGAGTGAAACTTCAAAATGGGGAACATACCGCCTGTGCGAACTAAATGATACTGTGCGCTTGCGGAGCTCGTCTATCTTGCTAAGCTAGGAAACTGATTATTTACAATGATGCTACGCACTTAACACTAACAAAATATTCTATGAAAAAACTTATAGTCGTAATCGTAATTCTTATAGCAGCGATAGCTGCCGGGTGGTATGTATTCTCGACGAAGGGAAGCAATACCAATACAGAAGCAAGGTCGGTTGCACAAGCAGGGGATATAGTAGCGAGGGTAAATGGTGAAGCTATTCTTAGCGTGGATCTCGAGATTATCAAGGCACAACTTGCTGCCATCCAGGGAGTAGACATCGCAACCGCCCAAGCAGATGTCAAAGAGCGACTTCAAACTACAGCACTTGATACACGAATCGGGCAGGTGCTTATACAACAGGAGGTGACAGCATCTGGATTCGTTGCGCCCGCAAAAGACGTTGAGGAAAGACTTGCTGAGATCAGGTCTCAATTCGACACAGAGGAGGCGTTTACAGCTGCGCTTGCAGCAGACGGTTTAACTGTCGACAGCTTGCGCACGCAAGTGGCGAATGATCTCGCGATCCAGCTCTATCTTGAGGAGACACTTGGGATCACAGACGTAGAGGTTACCGATGAGGAGGTACGCACATCGTACGCCGAGGCAGCTGCCCAGGCCGAGAACGTACCGGCTTTTGAGGACGTGCAGGATCAGATAAAAGCATTTATACTTCAGCAAAAGCAACAGGGACTCCTGGATGATTTTGTCCAGAAGTTACGGGCAAACGCTGAAATTCAGGTACTATAGAGTAGAGCCCGCTAATCAAACAGAGCTGCATTTTATTGCCAGAGGACTTTCCGGCAGGCTGAGGGTTGTGTGAGCAGTCATATCGAGGGAAGGCTTCCTTTCTTGTGTTGCATACAATGTTTCACTGTCAGGCATTCTTTGAGAGCAACCCAAGGCGTGAGACTCGTATTTGCTATACTTGTGGGTGCGAGGAGGAGTTATACAGACAAGCAGAAAGTATGGATATACCCAGCCGAGCATGCCGCATGGCATTTCGCGAGTGTCGATAAAGAGAAATCACGAAAAATTCGCAAGGAGTTTAAAAGCCTCTCCCGGGGGTTTGGTTCGCTTCCTGTTCAGGTATCTATCGGCACGACCACGTGGAAGACATCAATTTTTTACGATGCTCGTCACGAGCAGTACATATTGCCTCTAAAGGCAGAGGTTCGACGGCGAGAACATATTCGAGACGGCGAGGAAGTGACCATTTCGTTTGTCATTGATGTGTGAACCCAAGGCTCTGCAAACGCAAAAGCAAAATGTCCCGCCCAGCGAATTGCAGGACGAGACATTTAGATAGAATGTACTGAACGGGCTATTTTACGCCCACAGTCGTTTTCGATTGCGAGGCGGAAATAGCCGCTGCCGTGGCGATCGTAAGTTGATCGCCACAGTTTTGTGTGCACCTGGCGCTGTTGGCGATTACCAGTCCCGTGGCAGCGCTTACCACGGCAGGTGCCACGCTTGTGAGGATGTCGGGTCCAGTTGCCGCGTAGACGATCGGCTCCTTCCCTGCCTCGTTGATCGTGACTATCTTCACCGACGGGCCGTAGAGCGATTTGTCTTCTACGGTCCGAACCAGCACCCCTTCTTGTTCGAATGATCGAATGGTTGTGCACCCACCGAGGGCAAGTGCGACCACGACAGGCACCAATTTTTTTATCACCATTTCTCTAGCTCCTTAATTTGAGAGCGGAGAGGTGCAAGCACCTCTCCGCGACGAGACGAATTGGTGTTTAGTTCGGTCCGCCTGGCGGCTGCGGGTTCACGGGTACTCTAGACCGAGTGACGGTCACACTCGCGCTCCCTGCAACTCCAGAGGCAGAGAATGAGCCAGAGCCACGGCGACCATACGCCGTGTTGCTCTGGTACGCACCTCCAGAGCTGAACACATAGCCCCGGACCACTCCTTGAGGAGTCACTTTCACCGATCCTCCATTGTCGGTGTAGGTGCCGCTTGTCGACCGCGTCCGCAAGCCGCGGCTTGCCCCGAGTGCTCCGGCGATTGACCCGGCACCGTAGGTGACCGTGGTGCTCGTTGAGCACCCACTCAGGCACTGCGCGACCGCACCACCAGTAGAATAAAAAAAGATAGCAGCGACCGCTGCCATCCAAGCCACCGTCTTCTTCATTACGAGCTCCTTTTTGTTAAGGGGCCACAAGTCATTTGCGACCCCCAACACGAGCGCAATACGTTGTTATTCTGTTTCTGTCAATTTCAATGTAGAAGGCGACGTGTCATGCATAAAACCTCGCGCATTTCCTTGTCCCCAGAGGGCTGTGTACACAAGCAGGAGTAGTGCTAGCGTGTAGATATATGGAAGATACATTATTTCTCGCACAATTATTGGGATCAGTTTCAATAATTCTTGCCGTCGTTATTATTCTGCGACGTAAATTAATAGTTCACGTTTTCAGTGAGTTCGTTAACAACAGAGCGCTTGCGTTCGTAGTGGGGATACTTGAGGTTATCGCCGGACTTGCGCTCGTTATTAAGCACTCTACATGGGATAGTACCCTTGAAACCGCCATCACTATTTTCGGTTGGCTGCTCTTGTTGGAAGGTATCTTTTATCTCTTTGTAACCAGGAGAATTTTACGGAAAGTCATAAAGTGGCTTGATAACAAAAGTGCATATTACTTTTTTGCTCTCCTTTACTTGGTGTTAGGTGTCTACCTTGCGTATGTTGGGTTTGGGCTTAATATTTAACATCTGAATCACTTACATTTTTCCTGAGTCTCGCCTGGTGATGGGTGTTTGCGGTTGCTCCAGACATAAGCATATACCAATGCCATGAATGTATCAGAACCAAGGGATAATAAAAAGGATCATAAGTCACGCAAAGACATGCCGTGGCGTGTTGCGCCCCGTCTTGAGGGAGTGGTAAAAAATCGCGAAGTTTCCAGGAAGAGTTCGAAAAAGGGAAAACGGTAAAAATGCTTTCAACATGGGACGAACAGTAGCAAGTGCAGTTATTCTCTTTGGAGTCATTTGGTTTGCCGTTTCGAATGCATCGCTCGTTAACCTCAACATCTTTTTTTGGAATGTCTCGGTATCAGCCGCTCTCGTTATTTTTTTGACATTTCTTGTGGGTTTCATGTTCGGTGTGCTTCGGATAGCCCCCTCGTGGTTCAAGAAGCATTCTCAAGTTGGCAAGCACCAAAAAGAACTCCAGGCATGTTTGAAAGAGAGCAAGGGACAAATAGAGCGTATTAAGGAATTGGAAATAGAACTGGCATCAGAACGACATCAGCTCGGCGAAACAAAAGAAGACTGAAAAAACTGGTGCGACCGCAGCACCACTCTGCATCCACGAACATGATTGTATTTCTGACCGAAGCTTCCTCAGGATTTGCCCGAACGTTAGTCGCGGATTAAAAAAGAAAGTGCGAATAATGGAAACGGCTTCGCGCTCATTCACGTATCTCTTGGGTTGTAGGGAAGGTTTCCCCGTTCG
>DCYR01000018.1 GCA_002331495.1 Patescibacteria group bacterium UBA2105
GAGCTCATATTTTTCTTTGAGTCCGCGCATAATCGCTATTGCATCTTCAATCGAAGGTTCGTTCACATGCACAGGTTGGAAACGTCTGGTGAGTGCCGGATCACGTTCGATGTGTTTCTGATATTCGTTCAATGTGGTAGCTCCTATAACCCTGAGTTCGCCTCGAGCAAGGGCTGGCTTGAGCATGTTAGAGGCATCCATTGAACCTTCAGCAGCTCCCGCGCCAACAATAGTGTGGATTTCGTCTATAAAGAGAATAATGTCGCCTTCGGCACGCTCTACTTCTTTCATAATTGCCTTGAGGCGCTCCTCGAACTCCCCGCGAAACTTCGTGCCCGCGATGAGAAGGCCCAAATCAAGAGATACCAAATCCTTCCCCTTGAGCGACTCTGGCACATCTCCTGTTGCCATGCGCTGTGCGAGGCCTTCTGCTATTGCGGTTTTTCCCACGCCAGCCTCTCCTATCAAAATTGGATTGTTCTTTGTCCTTCGCGAAAGTATTTGAATAACTCGTGTTATTTCTCGGTCGCGCCCTATGACGGGGTCGAGTTTATTCTCTCGCGCCAGCTCAGTGAGACTGCGGGTAAACTTGGCAAGCGCTCGATTTTGCTTAGGAGCCTCCATGTCAGTAATTTTCCCGTCTTTAACATCCTCGTAAATGCGCACAACTTCCTCGCGACTAACTTGAAACCGAGCGAGTAGCTCGGCAGCATTACCCGGATTATCAAGAATAGCAAGGAGAAGATGCTCGGTGGAAACAAATTGGTCTCCAAATGTTCCCGCTATTCGGGGAGAACCATCTTGCAATATTTGTGCCAGCTCCGGTGTCAGATACAGCTGAAACGACGGCGATATCGTCGTACCTGTACTGCTGCCGTCAAGCGCTTCTATAATCGAATCTGCAAAGTGAATGGTATCAATCTCAAGTCTCTCGAGTATCGAGAGTGTCATGCTCTCGTCTTGCAGTAAGAGCGCTGCGAGCAGGTGGAGAGGGCTCACGTGTGATTGTCCACGTTCAATGGCAAGCTGGTGCGCTCTGTGCACCGTTTCTTTGGCTTTCGTTGTGAAATTCTGAAATGGCATAACTTTATAGTATTAGATAACGTGAGTTGAATGCAACTCTTACTGAGTCGATCCTTTCGTGGTAGTCGCGGTCGTTCCCTCTTCTTCTTTGGAGGCCTCCTCTCCCTCGACCGGGTTCGCCGCAGCATATGCAGCTCGTATTGGCGCAAACGAACCTGAACCCACTGCGCGCGAAGCACCCGTACTTATTCCAACCACTTTCCCGTCGACATTAATAAGAGGCGCACCGGGTGCAACTTTGGCACCGCTTATGCTTGTACCAATGTACCCACTCTCACCAAGCTCAGTTGCAATTCCCTGGGTGATGCTCCCTCCTCCCACAAATGCTACAAGTGTTTGTCCCAATTGTAATGCTACTTCAGAAGGCTTGATGGGTTCAACGCCAGAATCGCTTTCTGTTTGCAACAGTGCGACCCCTCGGGCTCCTCCGGAATACGTAATAGTCGCCGGAATTAACTCTTCTGCACCGACGTCTATTCCATAACTTCCCTCTTCGTCAAGGGCCCATGCATCGGTAGCGAGTGTCCCCTTGTCATCTATAAACACGCCAAGTGACACAAATGATCCTGAACCTGCATCAATTATGCTCACAATTCTCGGTTTATTTTCGGCAATAGCTGCGGCAATCAGATCGGCTTCCTTAATGATAACCGTTCTCTCTCTGGTGATGACGGTAGCCTGCTGCTCTGCGGGTGCCACCTGCTCAACCGTCCGCTCCACGACACGTTGCACTACGCGCGTTACATCAGTTGGCGCTTCTTCAATGAGAGACACGGTGACAATACCTGTGGCAATTGACGTAACGAACGAAACTAACATCGTGAGCAGTACGATTTGTGATTTGTTGAGATGCTCCAGGTCCATCACCATATATACTATCGCACACACTCCTTTATCCAAAGGAGTTTCTGCGGTATTCGCACGATACAATTACTTTACGCGTGTGTCAACAAAACCACGGTTCTATAAATCTTTCGCTAACCGGTTTTATCGAAATTGTTGCTTGTCAATTAAAACCTCCGTACGTATCTACTGCTTCTTTCACTTTCCCTGCTATCCTAGACACGTCCCTCCCGTCGGTGTCGCGCCCAAATGATAATCTTAAAGTATTTTTTGCGCGCCAACTCTCCCCTCCAAGCGACTTAACTACATGTGATTCGCTCGCATCCGCTCGCTCAAGGCAAGCACTTTTTGTTGAAAGTGCTAGTCCTCGCTGGTCTAAATACATAGCCACGTACTCAGCGTCTATCTCTGGTATTGAAATGTTTAAAATATGCGGCGATTGTTTCTTCCCGCTCCCATTCAATACGATGTCTTGAATATTTGCTTGAAGCTCCTCTAATAAGTTCTCGCGAACCTCTCCCAATCTCTGTGCTTCGCTCTCTCGCATTTCTGATGACTCTTTGAAGGCAGCCGCAAACCCAGCGCACAGTGCCACAGGTTCGGTCCCAGGACGCAGTCCGCCCTCCTGGCTACCTCCGCGAAGCACTGGGGCTATGGTCACCCCCTTTCGTATGTAGAGTGCCCCTATGCCCCTGGGACCGTACATCTTGCCCGAGTCAAAACTCATGAGATCCGCCCCGAGTCCTTGTGGCACAAGTGACTGATAGAGCCCCTGGCATGCATCGGTATGAAAAATAATCTTTTCTAAGTTCTTCGCACCAATTGTTGGTTTCCTGCCTTTGAGCTGCTTAGCTATAGCGTGGATCGGCTGCACTGTTCCTATCTCGCTGTTTACCAGCGCAAGTGATATCAATACCGTGTTTTCTTGCAGTGCCGCTTCGATTGCCTCTGGTTTTACTTCGCCGTGTTTATTTGGTTGCACTTTTGTAACAGAAAGACCACGAGTAACAAACGGCTCAAACACATCAGAAACCGACGGATGCTCGATTGTACTGATAACAACATGGCAATCCTTCATATCAATCCTCTTTCCTTCAAGAGCCCGCAGGTACCCCGCAAGCGCCAAGTTATTTGCCTCAGTCCCCCCAGAGGTAAACACAATTTCCTGCGACTTCACGCCGAGTACCTTTGCTATCTTGCTGCGTGCTTCATCGCGCACGCGGGCAGCCTCAAGCCCCTCAGAATGCAGCGCCTGCGGATTTGCAAAATATTTTAATGCCTCATTGTATGCAGCTAGCGCAGTGTCCGAAATTGGTGTCGCTGCTGCATAGTCAAGAAATATTCGTTTGTTGTTCTTTTTGAACACTGTGCGCATTGTAAGGGGCAAATTGATAATGTCCATGCCCCCACACCCGTTTTTCGACACGGCTGAGCCGTCTAGAAAAACGGGTGTGGTGGCCTTCAGTGCACAGACGAAGTCTGGTTTAAGGTTGCAGAACGGGGTACAATCCCGCGCATGAGTAATTTTCTGCAAACGGCACTCTCTAGCGAACTCTTCTCGTTTTTTGCAGGTAGCCTTGTAATAGTGCTCCTTCTTCTCATTTGGAACTTCATGCTCGAGCGGCGTCTTCGCCGCCTTTGCAAAGGAGCAAACGGAAACAACTTGGAAGCACACATTTCGTCCATCGCGCGTGACTATGAGGAGTTCACAGCTTTCAAGAAAACCATGGAAGGTCGTATCGAGGATATCAATACTCGCGTACAAGGAAGCTTGCGCGGTGTGGGTATGGTTCGCTTTAATCCATTCGCGGGCAGCGGCTCAAGCAAACCGTCTTTCGCGGCAGCGTTTCTATCGGAGAGCGGTGATGGCCTGGTTATCTCAACACTCCACGCGCGGGATAGTGTGAGCATTTTCACAAAGAATATTGTTAAGTTTGCGGGCGAACAAGAGCTCACGGACGAGGAACAACAGGCACTTGAAAAAGCAAAGGATTCGTTGCATACTTGACCGACCAATGGGTCAGAAATGCTGACATAGGGCGCTTCTCGGCGCTTAATTTTTAGTTATGAGCGCTCAAATCGAAACAATTCGACCGCCAGTTATCGCGGTAATGGGACACGTTGACCACGGAAAGTCTGCGCTACTGGACTATATTCGTAATACCAACGTGGTTGAATCTGAAGCCGGTGGCATTACTCAGCATGTGAGTGCATACGAAGTTGAGCACGAATATGAAGGCAAAAGAAAGCGCATCACGTTCCTCGATACTCCAGGACACGAGGCATTTGCCAAAATCCGCGCTCGAGGTGCTTCTGTTGCAGACATTGCAATTTTGGTTGTTTCGGCAGAAGAGGGCGTGAAGCCCCAGACACTCGATGCACTTGGTGCAATCAAGCAGTCGGGCATTCCATACGTGGTTGCAATAAATAAAATCGACAAGCCAAACGCCGATTTGAACAAAACTAAAGCAAGCCTCATTGAAAATGAGATATATATTGAGGGCATGGGCGGCGATGTACCATGGAGCGAAATTTCTGCAAAAACCGGTCAAGGCATCGACACGCTTTTAGATACTCTTTTGCTTGTCGCAGAACTCGAAGAACTCAAGGGCGTTGCTGAGCAAGCCGCAGAAGGCATTGTGATCGAAGCTCACCGAGATCCCAAGAAAGGAATAGCTGCAACCCTGATAATTAAAAACGGTACGCTGAAAAGCGGAGAATTCGTCGTAGCTGATGCTGCAATGGCTCCTGTGCGTATTTTTGAAGACTTCCTGGGAACTTCAATACGGGAGGCTAGTTTCTCAAGCCCGGTACAGGTTACTGGTTTTGACAACCTGCCAAGCGTTGGAAGTACATTTCGTGCGTATGAACGCAAAAAGGACGCAGAACTTGCCAAGACAGTACAGAAAGGGACTCGCGGTGTTACGTCTGTCCTTGGAGACGACGACGAGCGACACCTCATTCCCCTGGTTATCAAAGCTGACACCACAGGAACACTTGAGGCAATTGCTCATGAGATAGAGAAGCTTGGCAACGAACGTGTGCTCATCAGCGTGATACAAGAAGGAATCGGTAATGTTTCCGAAGGAGATGTGCAAACAGCTCTCGCCTCAAAACACGAGGCACTTGTAATCGCATTCAACGTTGGCGTGGATGCTGCCGCACGAGATATTGCAATCCAACACAAAAAAGATATCCATTCCTTCGATGTTATTTATAAGCTTAGTGAATGGCTTGACGGAGTCGTCAAAGAGCGTACCCCAAAGCGTGAAGTGGCTGAAGAGATGGGTTCAGCAAAAATCCTCATGTACTTCTCTTCAATGAAAGACAGGCATGTTGTTGGCGGAAAAGTTAGGACAGGTCGAATAAAAAAGGGCTCACGCGTGCGCGTGAGGAGGGGCGCCGAGATAGTCGGAGAAGGGCAGGTACGCAACCTGCAGAGTGGAAAGCAAGATGTCGACAGCATAGAAGAAGGGGGTGAGTTTGGTGCCCAAATAGAGACTGATGTAAAACTGCAGACCGGAGATACGATTGAGAGTTATGAGGTGGTGGTTAAGTAAATATGAGAACTCAGCGACAACAGCAAGTATCGGAGCAAATAGCTCATCTGGCAGCAGAATTTCTCGGGAAGGAATCTAACCGGCAATCGATGCTAACAGTAACGCGCGCCGACATTTCGCCAGACTTGGAGAACGCAACAGTTTTCTTTACAGTAATACCTGACGAATATGAGGGGGCTGCGCTAGATTTTGCTAAGCGTAAACGAACTGAGTTTCGCACATTCGTAAAGAAGCATACACAACTACGCCGTCTTCCTTTCTTTGACTTTGAGATAGACCGCGGCGAAAAGCATCGACAACATCTTGATACACTCTCTTTATAAAACCTTTTTTGCGCTATTGGCACGTGCTAGTATGGTGCCTATTGGCGATTTGCCAAGCCGCGGCTCTGTGGTGGAAGTGATAGGTGCTGGCACGGGAACTGCGCTATTAGTCCATCTTGTCCCAGGCGGTGGCCGATAATGTATAGAACATTTAATTAGGCTCGGTGGCGAAGTGGTAACGCTGGGGACTGCAAATCCCCCATGCGGGGGTTCGATTCCCCCCCGAGCCTCATGAGAGTTTTCTCAAGTACATTGCCGAGGTGGTGGAGTTGGTAGA
>DCYR01000017.1 GCA_002331495.1 Patescibacteria group bacterium UBA2105
GCTCGAAAGCGTGAAGCCGCTCTAAAAAAGGATGGTAATGCTTTAGCTCAACTTAAACGCAGAGTACAGGCGAGTTTTGAATAAGAAAACAGGTGTGGGGACGTGTCCCCACGTACTCTCCTGGCAAAGCGAAAGCGCGACTTGGGCGGTCGCGCATTTCGCTCACACACTAACTCCTGTATATACAAAGATATAAAGGAGTGCGTTGTACACCGAAAGCGAGTTCGATGCACAACACTACTATTAGTATAGCCACTATTTTGCCAGTTCTTCAACTTTATCCACAGGGTGCTGTTGTGCGGGGGTATTTGCAGCCATTTCCTTGGATGCCATAAGGTCTTCATCTTCGATATCGACGACACGAGCAAGCTCATCAAGAGCAGTAACTCCCAGTAATACCTTTACTACTCCGTCCTCGGCCATGCGACGTATGCCTTGTGGTCGAGATGCTTTCCAAATATCGAGTTCGCTTGGGTTCGCACGTACGGCAGCCTCCACCGCCTCGTCCATCCGGATGGCCTCAAATACGGCGACACGTCCCTTATAGCCAGAGCCCCCGCATTTGTCGCATCCAACCGAAGTCCACATAGTATCTTTATTTTCGGGAAGGGCATTTGGGCGAGGAATGTTGTATAGAAGCTTGTCGATTTTCTGACGAGCGATTCCACTTATAGGCTCACTTCTTTTACAATGTTCGCACAAACGTCGTGCCAGACGTTGTGCCATTGCCAGGTTTACCGCACTTCCCAGGATTTCTGGCTGCACCTCAATATCGATTAGGCGCGGAAATGTTCCCGCAGCGTTGTTGGTGTGCAAGGTTGAAAACACGAGGTGTCCGGTAAGTGCTGCATGAACGGCAGTAGAAGCTACTTCAGGGTCACGGATCTCACCAACCATGATTATATCGGGGTCTTGACGAAGAATACTGCGCAAGCCGGAAGCAAATGTGTAGTCTTTTTCTATCTGTGTTTGGACGATACCTTCGAGGTGGTATTCAACCGGGTTCTCAAGCGTGATGATCTTAATGCCGGGTTTGTTGACAGCCGAGAGGAATGCGTAAAGGGTCGTTGTTTTACCTGAGCCAGTCGGTCCTGTGTTGAGTATCATTCCATTTGGCTTCCTAATTTCGTTTACAAAGAGTTCTTTAAGGAAGTCATCCATACCGAGAGCATCAAGGGGAAGGCCAATGGTTGAGGGGTCAAGTAAACGCATGACGACGGTCTCGCCATGGTTTCCTGGAATAATTGAAGTACGAATCTCCATCTTACTGTTGCCGACATCTACACTAAAACGACCATCCTGTGCGGCAGTCTTAATGTTGAGTTTCAGTCCTGACAAAAGTTTGATACGAGAGAGGAGAAGGCGATATGTTTCGTGGTCGAACTTCAGCAGGTCGGTGAGAACACCGTCGAGGCGGAACCGAACCCGGATCCCCGCTTCTTCTGGCTCAATGTGAATGTCTGATGCTCCAAGCGATAGACCTCCACCGACCAATACCTCAAGTATCCGCGATACGCGATGTGTTTGCTTGCTTGCGATGCCTGAGTCGACGTTCTTTTGCACGTCCTCAATCGTTTTAAGCTCATTCCTAATACGTTCAATTTCCTCTGTAGAGATGTTAAGCATGCCGCCTTCACTGGCTGTAGCATGAGAAATATCACTGTAATGATCCCACGCATGTACAAGAGAAGCGGTGGACACCATGAAAAGCCTGGTCTGGTATCCAAGACGCTCTATGTTTTGGATAGACGCAAGTGAGTCTGCGCGTCCTGGTGAGCGAAGGGCTACAAAAATTTTCTTGCCGATTTTTCTAAAGGGCGCTATTTCTACTCTACGTGCTTCTTCTTCGCTGACAAGACGGAGTGCATCGGTGTCGATAGAGACACGGGTAAGATCAACGTACTCAACGCCATACTTTTGCGACAAGGCCCGAGCGAGGGATTCTTCCTCTTGTTCGTAAAGCTCCGAGAGCTTCTCGTCCTGCTCCTTTTCGTCGAACTGCACCATACGTGTCTACATTCTAGCATGAGTACCCAAAACGACTGCGGCGCGCTTTATGTTGCCAGAGTGTACAATACACTCGTGCAAGGACATGACTACAACCCAGAAGCTTTTACCAAGGCGGCACAACAATTTGCCCAGCAACTTACCCCTGGACGCATTGCGACCGTGGTCGCCCTCCAAGGGGATCTCGGAACAGGGAAGACCACCTTCACACAAGAAGCCGCAAAAGCTCTAGGGGTAGCAGAGGATATAATCAGCCCCACCTTCGTGATACAAAAGCGCTATCAGCTTGAAAACCAGGTGTTCGGGCAACTCATACACATTGATGCATATCGCTTAGAAGGGGCACGCGAGCTTGAAGTGCTAGGGTGGAGTGACATTGCCCGCGACCCAGCCAACCTGATACTGATTGAATGGCCCGAGCACGTCGAAGGTCTTCTTGCACCCGAGACACAATACATCTACTTTGAATACATCGACGAGGATACTCGTAGAATTTCGTATGGCAAAAAAGACTAACAAACGACTCGTACTACTCGACGCGCACGCGATTATTCATCGCGCGTATCATGCGCTGCCAGATTTCTCATCGAGCAGGGGTGAGCCAACCGGGGCACTCTACGGCCTCTCGACGATGTTGATGAAGATCATCCAGGAGCTCAATCCTGACTACATCGCCGCATGTTTTGATCTCCCCAAGCCCACTCATAGGCACGAGGTATTTGATGGGTACAAAGCAGGTAGAAAGAAAGCAGACGACGAACTCGCGCAACAACTTGAGCGCAGTCGCGACGTTTTTGAAGCTTTTGGT